>JANXSV010000430.1 GCA_025356505.1 Methylovirgula sp. | reverse complement strand
CGCTGGAACATGTGGTGGACGTCAAGCGGGGGTATTAGAGCCTTTTCAAGCTCGTCACGTCACCGCCGCCTTTGGCCATGATGCGGGTGCGTGCGGTCTCGAGCGGTTCGGAGTAGACGCTCATGGTGAAACCATTTGCGTGCAGCAGCCGGGTTCCATTTTGCATAATGCCGACATGGCCGCTCCAAAACACCAGATCACCGCGTTGGAACGGGCCATTGACCGGAGATCCAAGTTCGCGCTCCTGCATGTCGCTGTCGCGCGGCGCAGGCTGACCCGAGACTTGCAGGGACAGTTGGACCAGCGCCGAACAATCCAACCCGAGCGAGGAGCGCCCGCCCCACAGATAGGGCGTGCCGATGAACTGTTCGGCCACCGCGACATAGTCAGTTTCAGGCGCATCGAGCGGAGCGGTGTGCGTTGCCCAGATAAAGAAGCCATTGGACAGGCGCACGAATTCGGCTTCGGTTTTTATAATTTCCAGCCGCGCGCCGAAGCTGAGCGCCATGATGGGTGGAGCTTTGATATTGGCGACGGGATAAATGAAGCTGCGCAGGGCGCAAACGCGGTGGGTAGGCGTTATCTTTGCCCCAAGCGCATCTTTGGCAATGTAGCCGCAATAGGAATCGCGCAGGGATTGCCCCCAGCACCATCCTTCCATATCGGTTTCGTAAACGGCAAAGTCTTCGCCAAACAGCAGCTCGCTGTCGCGCATGGCATCGGGCCTCGGCGCGCGCAGCAATGGCGCAACCGGATCGCGCACTGTGAAAACCTGCGGCGTGTTGGCGACACCGTTTCGCAGTGGATTGAGGCGCTTGTCCATATGCTTTTCCTGATGGAAGCTTTTTGCCGCTCGTATTGAGCGATGTGAGGTCGTTACGGGCCGAGTCGGCTGGCTGATTTGCTCACCATATCACCCAATGTCTCGACATATAATGCGCCTTTTACGGTGCGCTGGATGATGACATTCCGCAAATCGGCATCATCGCGGCGGCGGGTCACGAGTTCATATTTGCCTAGAGTGTCGAGCGCACGGGTGATGACAGGCTTGGTGACATTCAGCTTTTTGGCGAGGCCGCGCACGGTATGAGGCGGCGGATCAAGATAGATGGTGAGCAGAATGGTCATCTGCCGCAAGGTAAAATCCGAGGCAAAATCGGGTCGCGTTTCCCGAACCAGATCGAAAAACACCTCTTGCATCAGTTTCAGGGCTTGCGCCGGGCGCAGGGTGACAGGCATTGCGGTTCCGTTCGTTTCGGAGCCGTATTATTTCTAGTTTTAGCCCTGCTGCAATGATTAAACGCCGTAGCGCGCCAAAATCACGTCATAAAGTAAACGCGCGCTTTGGATTTCGCCGCCTTCAGGACGTCCGGGCTTGGTGGCCGGGTTCCAGCCATAAACGTCAAAATGAACCCAGCCACGGTTTTCAACAAAGCGCCTGAGGAACAGGGCCGCGATGATTGAACCGGCAAAGCCGCCAGGCGCTACATTGTTCATGTCCGAAATCTTGCCATCAAGCGAGGCTGCGTAAGGCTGCCACAGCGGCATACGCCAGACAGGATCGGTTGCCGCAACGGAAGCTGCGGCGATTTCGCCGGCCAGAGCATCGTCATCCGTGTAAAAAGGCGGCAAATCGGGGCCAAGCGCAACACGCGCCGCGCCGGTCAGTGTGGCAAAATCGAGCAGCAATGCCGGCTTTTCCTCATCGGCATAGGCAAGCGCATCGGCCAGAATCAGGCGTCCTTCCGCGTCGGTATTGCCAATTTCGACCGTGATGCCCTTACGGCTTTTGTAAATATCGCCGGTGCGGAAGCTGCTGGCGGAGATGGAGTTTTCGACAATGGCGATGATTACGCGCAGGCGAATTTTCACTTTAGCGGACATGAGCATGTCAGCCAGAGCCAGCGCCGTGGCAGCTCCGCCCATATCTTTTTTCATGATCGCCATGGCAGAGCTTGGCTTGATATCGAGGCCGCCGGTGTCATAGGTGACGCCTTTGCCGACCAGTGTGACCTTGGGCGCGGACTCATCGCCAAACACAAATTCGACAAGGCGAGGCTGCTGCGATGCCGCGCGGCCAACCGCGTGAATGAGCGGAAAATTCTGCGTCAACAGATCATCTCCGCGAATTGCGCTGAATTTGGCCCCATGCCTTTGTGCAAGTGCGGCAACGGCGGCGTCCAAAGCATCGGGGCCAAGGTCATTGGCAGGCGTATTGATGAGGTCACGGCCAAGCGCGACTGCCGCAGCGAGGCGCATCACCTTGTCAGCGTCGATGCCCTTTGGCGCGGCAAGCTGTGGCAGTTCGGGCTGGGATTTGTAGGCCGAAAACCGGTAGGCCGAGAGAAGCCAGCTCAGGGCGGCGGCCTCCAGATGTGCGGGCTGGTTGGCAAAGTAATAGGTGCCTTTTGGCAAGACGCTGACCAGCTTACCAACGGCAAAAGCCTGATCTTTATCTTCGCCAAAAAGAACAGTTATGCCGCCCGGCCCGGGCAAGACCGCAAGCTGGCCCGCCTTGGCTGTAAAGTTCAGCAATTTGGCATGTGCAGCGGCGGCGGCGTCCAGCCCCGTGAGCACAGTATCCAAATTTTGCGGAGTTACAAACCAGAGCGGAAAAGCATGGGCGTCCGGCGGGGCAAAAAGTGTCACTTCAATTCTCCTCAAATCAGGTATTTTACAATGGCGACTTGAAGCCCAAAGCGCAATTAACCAAGCGTTAGGGTTAACGAAATATTGATAGAGATTGCGCGGTGATTTGCCGCGTTAACCTGGGGTTTATAATGGCTCTGTCGCTTTTCCCATTTCGCGTGTCGCGGGCAGCCTTGCTGTGCGCTTTGGTTTTGGTGGTGCCTGTGGCGGGATGCAAATCCTCCAACTTCGGCGATGTCACAGGCTCTACCCGCGCGCAAATTCCTTCCGAGCCGGGGGCGCTCAACGCCTATATCGAGGACTGGGGCAAAAAATATGATGCTTCGCCCGCCAATAAATCTATCGCGCTCACCTATGGCCGCGCATTGCGCGCCGGAGAGCGCAGCCCGCAGGCTTTAGCGGTTTTGCAGACATTGGCGCTGAAATATCCCAATGATATGGAAGTTCTGGGTGATTACGGCAAAGTGCTGGCTGACAATGGCCGCCTGAAAGAGGCGCAGGACGTTCTCACACGCGCCCATACGCCGGAGCGTCCGAACTGGCGGATATTGTCGGCGCAGGGCAGCGTCGCCGACCAACTCGGCCAGCAGGAACAGGCGCAAGGCTACTACGCCGCCGCGCTGAAAATTGTACCGGATGAACCTTCCGTGCTGTCCAATCTGGGCCTGTCATATGCTTTGAGCAAAAATTTGCCGATGGCAGAGCAGGTGCTCAAGCAAGCTGAAGCTCAGCCGCGCGCCGATCAACGTGTGCGGCAAAATCTGGCGCTTGTTTTGGCGCTGGAAGGCAAATTCAAAGAAGCTGAGCAGGTATCCGCCAAGGATTTGAGCCCGCAGGACGCCGCGAATAATGTTTTGGCCATCCGCAATATGATTGCGCAATCGAGCACATGGAAAGATATTCAGCTGGGCGGAAAGCCAAAAGTCCCGGGCAAAAAGGCCTGATTGGCCGCGCAGGTTTGCGCTTGCATACCCAAAGCCGCGCTTAACCACGCGGCTTTTTTTTGTCACTTATCCAGCGCCATGACCTGAATGATGGCGGGAGTGATGATGACGCAGATCAGCACCGGCAGAAAGAATAGGATCATCGGCACGGTGAGCTTGGGCGGCAAAGCCGCGGCCTTCTTCTCGGCATTTATCATGCGTTCATCGCGGCTTTCCTGCGCCAGGACGCGCAAGCCGACGCCAAGCGGCGTTCCATATTTTTCCGACTGGTTGAGCACCGTGGCGAGCGATTTCATAGCCGGAAGATTTGTGCGCAGAGCCAGATTTTCAAAAGCGGCGCGGCGTTCAGGCAGATAGGATAGTTCCGCCGTAGCCAGAGAAAATTCTTCGGCCATGGGGACCGATTCCGAGCCGATTTCAACACTGACCTTGCGGAAGGAATGTTCGATCGACATACCGGATTCGACGCATATCAACAGCAGATCCAGCGAATTTGGAAAGGCGCGGTTGAGCGAAAGCTGGCGCTTTTGCGAGACGTTGGTGAGATAGATTTCCGGCAGTTTGATGCCGACATAAAGCATCGCCACGCAGACACCGAATTTGACCATGTCTGTCTGGTCCCATTCGAGGATGTAGAACACATAAATCACCGACAGGATGAACAGTGTGATCGGAGATACCAGCCGGAAGAACATGAAGGCGATTTCGGCAGGTTCACCACGAAAGCCGGCCGCCGCCAGTTGCAGACGGGCCTTTTCGGTGGTCAGCCATTTTTTCAGGGACAATGCATCGACCACGTTGGTCATGAACTGTTTCTGGGCAAAGCGCAGGCTCGTCTTTTCCCCGCCGTTGAGCATAGCCTCACGGCCTTTGGCGCGGATACGCTCGCGCTCGACGGCGACTGACTTCATGCGTTTTTCGAGGATGTCCGGCTCAAGCAGCGGCATTGTCACAGTCAGGACGGTGGCCGCAGTCGCTACGGCAAGCAAAATGCCATAGACGAAGGTGGGGGTCATGATTTGCGAAATGATGGCTTCAAACATCGGAGATACTCAAGGGTTCATGCAAATAGTGGCAGGCGTTAGGTGTTTCAGGCGTTAAATATCGAAATTGATCATCTTCTTCATGCTGAGGATGCCTATGGACATCCAGCATAGCGAACAGGCAAGAGCGATCTGGCCTGTTGTGGTTGTCCAGAGCAGCGAGATGTAATCAGGCGCGGTGAGGTAGACCAAAAGCGCGACGATGGGAGGAAGGATACCGATGATGGCAGCGGAGGCTTTGGCTTCCATCGCCATAGCCGCCACTTTACCAACCATCTTCTTGCGTTCGCGCAAGACCTTGGAAAGGTTTCCGAGCGCTTCCGACAGATTTCCACCTGCCTTGGACTGAATGGCGATCACGATGGAAAAGAAGTTGGCCTCGGTGATCGGAACCCGCTGCACAAGCCGCTCGATCGCTTCGGGAACGGTAAGGCCCATGGTCTGGGATTCGACAATACGGCGAAACTCGGTCTTGACCGGCTCGGCGCCCTCAATGGCGATGATGCGTAAGCAATCGCCCAAGGGTAATCCGGATTTGATGCCGCGGGTGATAACGTCCAGCGCGTTTGGAAATTCATCGACAAATTTTTTCAAGCGGCGCTTGGTCAAGAAGCCAAGCCACCAGCGCGGAAAGCCAAGACCGCCGATGATAATACCCAAGCCCGGAAAATAGACATTATTGGTCAAAACAAAGATCAATCCGGCGAAAACCGCGGCCATGATCGCACTGAAGATCATAAATTTCTGTTTTGACCATTCCAGTCCGGCGCGCGCCATCCGCATTTCCAGCGAAACATTGCCTTTGGCTTTTTTGTTGGCGATCTCTTTGAGAGAAGTCTCTACTTGTTTGCGGCGAGAATTCGGGTCTGCTGCATTTTTGAGCCCGACGCGCGGATTGGCGGATTGGAGGGCGTCTTGACGTTTGTCGGCGCGATTTTCGCCCGACATCATCGGATAAATAAAGACATAGGCCAATCCGCCACCCGCCAGAGCCAGCAGGGCAGCCAATTTGAGCATATCCATATCAAGAGTCACGGTGTTACCTCGTTCGAACGCCTATTCGGCGGATTTTGCCTCGGACGCATCCAGGGCGGCAGCAAGGCGGGCCTCTTCATTGTAATAGCGGGCGCGATCCCAGAACCGCGGGCGGCCAATGCCTGTGGAGCGGTGCCGCCCCTTGAGCTTACCCTGAGCATCTTCACCAGTGATTTCATAAAGGAATAAATCTTGAGTGATTAAAGTATCACCTTCTAAACCCAACACTTCGGTGATGTGGGTGATGCGGCGAGAGCCATCACGCAGACGCGCCGCCTGGATGATAATATCCACAGACGCGCAGATCATTTCGCGAATGGTTTTGGCCGGAAGGGTAAAGCCGCCCATAGTGATCATGGATTCGATACGGCTAAGTGCTTCTCGCGGCGAGTTGGCGTGCAGCGTGCCCATCGAGCCGTCATGGCCGGTGTTCATGGCCTGGAGCAAGTCGAATGCCTCAGGTCCGCGCACTTCGCCGACGATGATCCGCTCCGGGCGCATACGCAGACAGTTTTTCACAAGATCGCGCATGGTGATGGCGCCGGTGCCTTCGAGGTTCGGCGGGCGGGTTTCAAGGCGCACCGTGTGCGGGCCCTGCAACTGCAACTCAGCCGAGTCCTCGCAGGTGATGACGCGTTCATCGAGATCTATATAGTTGGTCATGCAATTGAGAAGCGTGGTTTTGCCTGAGCCTGTACCGCCGGAAATGATGATATTGCAGCGGACGCGGCCAATAATTTTCAGAATTTCAGCGCCTTCGGGCGATATGGCACCGAATTTGGTCAATTGATCGAGCGTGAGCTTGTCTTTTTTGAATTTACGAATGGTGAGCGCCGCACCATCGATGGCCAAAGGCGGCGCAATGACATTGACGCGCGAACCATCAGGAAGGCGCGCGTCGCAGATCGGCGAGGTTTCATCAACACGGCGGCCAACTTGGCTGACGATGCGCTGACAGATGTTCATCAACTGCTGATTGTCGCGGAAACGGATGGAGGTAAGCTGAATTTTACCGTTCACTTCGATGTAGGTTTTGGTGGCACCATTGACCATGATGTCGGCGATGTCATCGCGCGCCAGCAAGGGCTCAAGCGGACCATAGCCAAGCACGTCGTTGCAAATATCATCAAGCAGTTCTTCCTGCTCAGAAATCGACATAACAACGTTTTTGATCGAGACGATCTCGTTGACGATGTCACGGATTTCTTCTCTGGCGCTGTCCGCATCCAGCTTGGAAAGCTGCGCAAGATCAATCGCTTCAATCAAGGCTCCGAAGATCATGCCTTTGGTGAGGTAATATTCCTCGGTACGGCGTTTTTCGGGCGCGGGCGCAGAGGCTTCCTGCGGCGCAACACGCACTTCTTTTGGAGCCTCTACCGGTGACACCGCCGAGGTAGATGTCCCGAACCCTGCACGCTTGCCAAACATGAACCAATACCTTTTCTAGTGCTTTTGTCCGACCTGACTTCAGGCGGATTTGCGCAGACGTGACATCAGTGGCCCGAGCAGCGATTTCTTTTCTTTTTTGACTTCGGCGCGGCCTGTGACGATGCGCGCCAGATAGTCGATGGCAGCAGATGTCTTGTGATCCGCTTCGATTTCCGAGAGCATGTGGCCGTTGTTGGAAGCGGTGCCGAACAGTTTGGCATCGAAGGGAATTTCGATAACAGGATCGGTTTCGACAGCCTTGGAAAAATCAGCAACGCTGATTTCCGGGCGCTTGGTCAGGCCGACACGGTTCAAGACCAGATGCGGCCGGCGATCGTGCGGCCTGGCGTTGCGCATGGCATCAATCACGTTCTTGGTGTTCCGCAGATTTGCCAAATCCGGCTCAGAGACGATGATGAGTTGATCGGCACCGACCAGGGCCCGGCGAATCCAGTTGCTCCAGCCATGCGGCACATCCAAAATCACATAGGGGACCGCGGCGCGCAGGATATCGACAACCTGATCGAACGAGGATTCTGTGAAATCGTAGGTGCGTTCCAAGGTGGCAGGCGCAGCCATGATCGAAAGGCGGTCGCTGCACCGCGACATCAAGCGGTCAACAAAATTGGCGTCGAGCCGGTCCGCAGAAAACACCGCCTCGGCGATGCCTTGCGGCGGGTCTTGATTAAAATCGAGGCCGGTGGTGCCAAAGGCCAGATCGAGATCAACGATAACGGTTGGCATCATCAGCTTTTCGGAGATTGACCAGCCAAGATTATGAGCGATGGTGGACGCCCCGACGCCGCCCTTGGAACCGGTCACCGCGATGACGCGGCCGACATTTTCGATCCCCGGCGCTGAATAAAGCGCGGAAAGATGGCCGATGAGCTCAACCACACCAAAGGGTGTGACCAGATATTCGCTGACGCCGCGCGCCATCAACAGGCGGTAGAGCATGATGTCGTTGACGCGGCCTATGACCACAACCTTTGTTCCGGCATCGCAATGCGGCGCCAGCAAATCGAGGTTTTCGATGAGAGCTTCACGCTCGCCTGTGGTTTCGATGATGATGAGGTTGGGTGTTGGTGAGGAGCTGTAGGCTTCAACCGCCGCCGGTGCGCCGCCCATGTTGATTTTGACATGGGTTTTGAGCATGCGCCGGTCTAGCACGGCGGCATTGAGCAGAGCCGAAATATCAGCTGTTTCGCAGAATGCCTGCACGGATACGCGCGGCAGCGGTGCGATGTGGACATTTGAGTGATCGGTAAGATCAGCAGGCATATCAGACTCGTGCGTCACGGTGATCAGTTCCCCAATTGGCCAATGTTGGTGTTGGTCGTGGTCCAGACTGTGGCCGGATCCGTGCCAAGGCGGATGAAGCCGATAGCGCGGGTGCGCATCTGCACGTCAGCCAGTTCCATATCGCGCGGGCGGACAAGATCGACCGGATCGTCCACTTGCGAGGCCAAAGCCTGCTGGGTCGAGCACCCGAGGTTGTAATAGGGCCGGTTTTCCCAGCCAACAGCAGATGAGCCCGAGGCAAGATCGGCTGGCCACTCGCCACAGCGCGACGCGACTTTTGCTGTCAGCTGCTGAAAGGAGAGGCGAATCGGCGAGGCGATGGTTTCATCCGCCACCGCAAAAGTGCTGACCCGCAAATAGCCTTTCACGCCGTTGGCGGCCAAAGTGCTGCGAATGGAATTGAGTGTGGCTTCCCGGGCGGATGCAAGGATGTTGGACGGAACCATAGCCGAGAGTTGGCCGCGACCGCGCATACGAAACAGTCGGGCGAAGGCTTCAACATCGGCGCGCTGGCGCGGGTCGAGCTTGCCGTTGTCGGACACGACAAAAATGTCGAGGTTGCGGGCGCTATTCGTAAGCACAATGGGATGGCGCGCGTGATAATCATCCGGGATAGTTGTTCCAGTCGCCATCCTGTCCACTTTGGCGCAAGCGGCGAGCGGAAGTATCAAAGCCAGCACTGACAGCACCCGGCCCAGAGAAGGCTTGGATTTGCGAGCGGATGATGGATTTTGCAGTGTCATGGCTTTTTCCTATGTGCAAATTTGGCTTACAGCTTGGGCAAGACCTAGTCGGTGATGAAACCGACACGGCCCTTGAAGCCCTTCACGAGCTGCGGATTTTGAGAGGTGGAGTAGATGCGGTTGACGCGGCCCAGGAAATTTCCCTGCATATCGGACGAGTCGGCAAAACCATCGTTCGGCAACGCGACTTCTTCGGGGCGCAAGGTGCGGCTGATATAGGGGGTGACCACGATCATCAGCTCGGTTTCTTCTTTCATGAAGTCGCGCGAGCGAAACAGAGAGCCCAAAATCGGCAGGTTCATCAGGCCCGGCTGGCCTTGGATAATCTGCGCCGATTTCTGCTGAATCAGTCCGGCAGAGATGATGGAACCGCCCGAAGGCAGTTC
>JANXSV010000157.1 GCA_025356505.1 Methylovirgula sp. | reverse complement strand
GCAGAAAAAATTTCAGGATGCGCGTCCCGTTGTGATGCAGATGCTGCTCTATATTTTTGATAGACGTAAAGCGCTGATCCCACACCTTGCGCGCATCATCGGGTAAATCGGCAACACCTTCACCATGCAAAATTGCCGGATGCACACGCGCAATCAGAACTTCCTCATAGTAGGAGCGGTTGAAGATGCCAATATTTCCGCGCTCGGGCAGATAGCGCGTCGTGCGCCACAAAAAATCATGCTGCAATTCTTCAACGCTGGGATGTTTGAAACTGTGAACCTGGCAACCCTGCGGGTTTACGCCCGACATCACATGCTTGATGACACCGTCCTTGCCAGCGGCATCCATGGCCTGAAAAATCAGCAGCAGCGAATATTTGCCCGACGCGTAAAGCAGCTCTTGCGCCGTGCTCAGCCTTTCGACATTGCTTTGCAGCATATCCTTATAGTCACTCGCGGATTCGTAGGTCGGCGGCGTCTGCGTCGGCCATTTCGAAAGTTTGACTTTGCCATCGGGTTTCACCCGAAAATCTTTGGTTATAATCCGCATCGTCCGCCCATTTCGTTTCGCTTAAGACAGCGCCCGCACTTTGCCGTTCCGTTTACGACGGTAATTCGGCCTATCATTCTTGCGCTAAAACGCTTGGCCTTGCAAAAGGTACGCAGAGCAAAGCGGCCAAAGTCAACACTGCGACCATGCCCCAAGCCTCGTTGATTGCCAATGTTAAGGCGCCTTTTTCGATAAAAGGCTGGATCATGCCGAGCGTCGCGGCATCAGGAGGGCCGCTTAGCGCCTGAACCGGCAGGCCGAGAAACTTAATGGCGTCCATATCGCCGCGTTGCAGCGCCGCAACCAAATCGGTACTATGGACGGGCGAGCGGCTGTAAATCACCGTGTCGATCAGCGCAAGCCCGATAGCGCCGCCCAGGTTCCGCATCAGATTGAACAGCCCGCTGGCATCTGCCACCTGCGCCTTGTCAATGTATCCGAGCGCCATGCGCGTCGGCGGCAGCAGACAGAACATGATCGCCAGACCACGAATAATCTGCGGCCAGAACAGTGCAGCATAATCGCTCTGCGGCGTTTGAAACGCGCTCAAGCCAAGACCAAGCGCAAACAGGCCAAACCCCACTGCGGTCAGGATGCGCGCCTCAACGCGCTGTTCTAAAGCCACCGCTATAGGAGCCGTAATCAATTGCACAATGCCGGTGACCAGCATGATAGTGCCGATTTCGAGCGAATTGTGCCCGCGCACAAAAGCCAGAAACACCGGCATGAGATAGACCGAGCCGAAAAGCCCGATGCCAAGCACAAAACTCAACACACAGCCGACGGTAAAACTACGGCTCACGAAATGCCTGAGGCTGACGATCGGCAGTTCAGCGCTTTGTGTCCGCCGCACAAAGCCTGTTGTGCTGACAAGGCTCAAGGCCAGCAAGCCGACGACAAAGCCAGATGTCCAGCCTCTATGCGGCGCTTCTTTCAAGCCGATGATAAGGGCGGTCAGGCCCACGCCAAGCAGTCCCAGCGCCACAAAATCCAGCCTTCGCAACTGCCAAATTTGTAAAGTCACTTTCGGCAGAAACACCATAGCCACGGCTGCGGATATCAAGCCTGGAGCAATGTTGATGAGAAAAAGCCAGTGCCACGAAAAAGTCTGAGTAATCCAGCCACCAACAATCGGCCCGACTGTCGGTGCCAGCACAGCAATCACACCGGCAAGCGTCGTCGCTAGCCCATGACGCTCGACACGAAACAGCAAAAACACCGCGGAAAACACGGCGGGAATAAGCGTGCCGCCGGAAAAGCCCTGCAATACGCGCCACGCTATCAAGGTGTTGAAACTACCGCTCAGCGCACATCCAAACGATGCGGTGATAAAAACCACAACCGCACTCACAAACAGCCAGCGCATGGACAGCGCCCGCGTCAGCACGCCGGCAAGGGGAATAGCGATGACTTCGGCGATGAGATAAGCCGTTTGCACCCAGCTCATCTGATCCGGCGCAATATTAAGCGCGCTCTGAATTGTGGGCAGCGACGTCGCCACCACTTGCACATCCAGGATCGCCATAAACATGCCGGTGCACATGGCAATAAAGCCGAGCCAAGCCTTTAACTCGGAAGCGTTTGTGTCCGCGGTGCTAGGGCTCAATGCTGGCATTGCGCAATTCCATCAGGGCAGCGCTCTCTTCCTTGATTCGCAAGGTCAACACGGCCGCATTTGCCAGCGAGAAGACAAGCGCAAAATAAGGCATGCCCAGCGCCAAAGGTAACACTGCAATTTCGCCAATGACAACAGCGTAGTTCGGATGATTCAAAAACCGGTAGGGCCCGGCACTGACCAGTTTTGCGTGCGGCAGAATGATGATGCGGGTGGTCCAACGATTCCCGAGGGTCGCCAAAACCCAAAGACGCAGCGCTTGTAACACCACGAATATCGCCAGCCACACAGGTTGGATCGCATGGTTCCAGCCAAACCACCAAAGTCCGGCAATCCACGCGCCGTGTAGCAAAACAATGAGCGTGTAGTGCCTCGGTGCCACTTCGAACGCGCCCCTGTTCAGCAGCGCGGCCGTGTTGCGCCGCGCCAGCCAAAGTTCCGCAAGGCGCTCCAGTGTGACAAATGCGAGAATTGCGAATGTCAGTGTCATGCTGCGTTCAACAAAGAAACCGAACTGGCCGTGAAGCCGGGGCCCATGGCGGTGAGCAGCGTGCGCTTCGGAAGTCCTGCCGCAATGATCCGTTCCAGCACGAAAAGTGCGGTTGGCGCGGACATATTTCCATAATCGGCCAAAATCGAACGTTCTTCCGCGAGTGTTCCTTGATCGAGCGAGAAGGCGCGCTCCAGCGCGGTCACGACTTTTGTGCCGCCCGGATGAAACGCGAGCCGGTCGACATCATTGAGGCTGAGCCCGCCACGCGCCAGAATGCCCGTGATGGCCGGCAGCATATGCTGTTCTGCAAATGGCGGGATTGCACGATCGAAAATCACGCCGAGCCCCTCCGGATCCACCGACCAGCCCATAATGTCCAATGTATCTGGCCACATATGTTGACCGCTCATCTCAATGGCGGCGATACCAGCCTCGTGCGTCGTCAAAATACATGCGGCTGCGCCGTCCGCGAAAAGCGAAGTCGCAACAATATTGGCGGATGTCATTTCATCCATGCGGAATGAAAGAGTGCAGGTTTCAACCGCCACCATCAATACGACGCTACCGGGCCGCGCTTGCGCCAGCCGCGATGCGATCGATAGTCCCGAAACACCTCCGGCGCAGCCAAGGCCAAACACCGGAACCCGCTCAACGTCGGCGCGGAACCCCAGCGTATCCGCCACCCTTGCCTCAAGGCTTGGAGTGGCAATGCCGGTGGAGGAGATCGTCACAATAGTATCGACTGCGGTGGCTTTCAGGCCCGCCGCATCAAGGGCTTTTTGTGTTGCCTCAACGAAAAGCTTGCTTGCGCCGTCAATGTAAGCGGCGCTGCGCTCTGGCCAACCCAGCGGTTCAAGATACCACTCTATCGGGCGCACGGCGTAACGGGTGACAATGCCCGGGCTTTCAAAAACCCGCGCTAGACGCTCAAAATCGCCAAAACGCCCTGAAAAATTCTTGTGGGCGACCCGCGCCACCTCACGCTGTTCCAAAACATAGGGCGGCACTGCAGTTCCAACTGCCATCAATTTTACCGGATCCGTCATAATCTATCCTTAAAATATCAATTCGGGCCCCATGTCGATATACGCAGCTCCTGCCCGTTGGTTCCAAATTTAATTGTGTTGCGCCGAAACGGTTCTCGGACTCACCTGTTGCCAACATGCAACGGCTACGCGCCAAATTGGGGGCCTTGTTATGAGAATGCGAAATAATATTGATTTGCCGTAGTATTTGAAGTCCTATGCGGAACTTATTAGCGTCGTCAGCGTTAGCAGCTCAACGGTTTCGTTCACTCACTCACATAAGGTAAACCCATGCGCCGTAATTTTGTGGCCCTTGCCGGAGCTTTGGCCGCTCTTGCAACATTTGCAGGCTCCGCTTTGGCCGAGACAGCGCCCGCCGCTCCAGCTGCGCCATGCTTCTTCTGTCAACCACTGGTGACCTACGGCGCCAGCACGCTGCCGCAGTCGACTGCAATTCCGCGCGAGACCATTTCCTACAGCAGCAACTATGCTCCAGGAACCGTTGTGATCTCCACATCCGAGCGCCGGATGTATTACATTATCTCGAATAACGAAGCCGTGCGTTACGGCGTCGGCGTAGGCCGTCCGGGTTTCGAATGGTCGGGTCAAAAGATCATCAGCGCCAAGAAAGAGTGGCCGGAGTGGACACCCCCATCTCAGATGTTGAAGCGTCGTCCGGATCTGCCACGCCACATGGCTGGCGGTATCGACAATCCGCTTGGCGCCCGCGCCATGTATCTCGGCTCCTCGCTGTATCGCATCCACGGTTCTAACGAGCCTGACACCATCGGCCAGGCCGTATCATCGGGTTGCATCCGCATGACCAATGAAGACGTGTCCGACCTTTACGAGCGTGTCAAAGTCGGCACCAAAGTCGTCGTTAAGCAGTAAAAGCAACCTCGACATATTACAGCCTCTTCCGCCATCGCGGAGGGGGCTTTTTTTGTGTCTCGATATATGGATCTTATCGCTCTATTTCGAACATCAGAACATCATCGTGCATGTGTCGGCGCACCAGCCTTGCTCCGGCTGTCGTAACCGCATGCGGGATATCAATCTGCGCCATCGGATCCGTGCAAAGCACCACGACACACGTGCCGCGGCTCTGCCTTAGCCATTTTGCCGTGCGCAATGCGGGCAGGGGACATTTGAGCCCGCGCAAATCCAATTCATCCGGCTTGGTCCGCAAACGCATCATCGCCCCGGCGAGAAACAGCTCGATTGGTGTGTTCACATTAAAAAACGGATCGAGAGGCTGGCTCGGCCATTCCGCGCTTACATGGCTGCAGGCCTCCAGCAGACGCTTCACAGCGCGGTGTCCTTGCGCGAGATGAGCTTGGACCAGCGGCAGCAAGCGCACATGCCAAAGCCCAATCGCTGCATGTATCCTGCCATCGCTTGTGACGACACAGACATCTGCGTCCCCGATCTCACCTGTCAAGCGACCGGCCAAATCCGGCGGCAGGAACGGCGCGTCGCATGGCACGCTCAGCACGTGGCTCTCACCCCGCTTGTGTGCCCAGAGCAGAGCGCTCGCCAATCCGGCAAGTGGGCCAAGTTGCTCAGGCGAATCATCTGGCAACACAGTGTAAGGAGTGGCCGCAAATTGCTCGCGGCCGCCGCTGATGGCGATGATTTTCGCCTGCGGCAACATACGCTGCAAGACATGATCGAACAGAGATACGCCCGCCAGCATGGCTTGCGGTTTGGCTCCGCCAAGACGACGCCCCGCACCTCCGGCTAGAATCACCACCGGCAAACTCACGTGTGGCACTCTCATTTGTGGAGCCTCTGGCGGTATTTGGCAGGACGGTTCATTTGCCCTTCAAAAATAATAGCGGGGATAAAATGCAGGCTTCAACTGCCATTATTTAGCATGCATGTTCAAATTATACAGTGTTCCACAACCGTACCTTGCAGCGGTTAAAAGCGTGCCGTTCACCTTGCCCTTGTTATCCTTGTCATTTTCTTGTCACACGCGCCATTTCGCCTAAAAAATGTCCAAAAGCCAAGTCGTTCCCACAACCTCCATGCGGTTTTTTTGACCTTGCTCTGCCACTTAGAATCATCCGACAGTGTGTGGGGCGGCATTTGACGGCAACTGTTTATTTTGCAAAAAGACTACATCTTGTGTTAAGGTCTTAGACTTACACTATGGATTGACAGGCGCAGGGCGAAGCTGGCGGTTTTTAAGCTTGGCTCTCCTGTTTGGGTTGAAGAGTTTCTGCAAGTTCAAAGTTTCAAGTTGAAAGTTGCGAGTAGGGGCGTGGGGCGAAGCATGGACAACATGCGCGCCTCGCTTTGTTTCATTTCAGCCCTTCGCGGGGCGGGCGGCGCAGGCTGCAGTTTAGGACATGTCCATGAAGATCGATCGGCTATATACCAAGGCAGGGCAATCTCCCTATGCCAGCATCACATTTCGTCAAACGAAGAGCGAAATCCGCAATCCGGATGGCTCGGTAGTGTTTTCCCTGGACGGGATTGATGTGCCGGAGGTCTGGAGTCAGGTCGCGGCTGACGTCTTGGCCCAGAAATATTTCCGCAAGGCTGGCGTTCCGGCCAGGTTGAAGCGCGTTGAAGAAAATAACGTGCCGTCGTTCCTGTGGCGTTCGGTTCCGGACGAAGCAGCGCTGGCTTTGCTACCCGAAAAAGAACGTTTCATCTCTGAAATGTCATCCAAGCAGGTGTTTGACCGTCTTGCCGGGACCTGGACCTATTGGGGTTGGAAGGGCGGATATTTCAAGCATGAAGATCACGCTCAGGCCTTCTTCGACGAACTGCGCTACATGCTCGCCAAACAGATGGTCGCGCCAAATTCACCGCAGTGGTTCAACACCGGCCTGCATTGGGCCTATGGCATCGATGGGCCGGGGCAGGGACACTATTACGTCGATTACAAAACCGGCAAGCTGACCAAGTCGGCATCGTCATACGAGCATCCGCAGCCCCATGCCTGCTTCATCCAAGGCGTGCAGGACGATCTGGTCAATGAAGGCGGCATTATGGATCTGTGGGTGCGTGAGGCGCGCCTTTTCAAATACGGTTCGGGCACAGGCTCGAACTTTTCGATGCTGCGCGGCGAATCGGAAAAGCTCTCCGGCGGCGGCAAATCTTCCGGCCTGATGAGCTTCCTCAAAATCGGTGACCGCGCTGCGGGCGCCATCAAGTCCGGCGGCACAACCCGCCGCGCCGCTAAAATGGTCGTGGTCGACGCCGATCATCCGGATATCGAAGCCTACATTGATTGGAAGGTGCGCGAAGAGCAGAAGGTTGCGGCGCTGGTCACCGGCTCCAAAATCATCAAGCGCCACATGAAGGCGATTTTGAAAGCCTGCATCAATTGCGAAGGCGCCGGAGATGATTGCTTCAATCCGGAGAAAAATCCGGCTCTGAAAAAGGAAATCAAACTCGCCCGCCGCTCTGATGTGCCGGACAATTACATCAAGCGCGTGATGCAGTTTGCCCGTCAGGGCTACACCGATATCGATTTTGATACCTATGATCTTGATTGGGACTCAGAGGCTTACCTGACCGTTTCGGGTCAGAACTCAAACAATTCCGTTTCGCTCAAGGATGATTTCCTGCGCGCAGTGGAGACAAATGGGGATTGGAACCTGATCCGCCGCACCGATGGCAAAGTCGCCAAAACGCTCAAGGCCAAAGACTTGTGGGAACAGATCGGCTATGCCGCCTGGGCTTCCGCTGATCCGGGTTTGCATTTCAACACCACCATGAACGATTGGCAC
>JANXSV010000151.1 GCA_025356505.1 Methylovirgula sp. | reverse complement strand
TGGCCGGATGTTCAATGCGCCAGTTACCATTGACCTGAAAAAGACCGGCACCGCGCCCACGGACGCGAGCCTGAATTTCGTGCTCGACGATGCAGCACGCGCCAAGCGCGGCATCGAGACAGGCCCCGGTTTCACCGGCGTTGTTGCGGTCAAGGTGAGCACGCAGCTTTCCGACGGCGACAGACCCAAGACCGATACTGTCAAAGGAGAAACCCGCGCAAATGTCGAGGTTGACCTGACTCGCGCCGCCATTGACGGCGTTTTGCCAGGCTGGATCAAGCCGGCGGGGAAGGCGGGCAAGGCTACGTTCGTGGCCATCAAGCGCGAGGACACTGTGCAACTGGATCAGTTCCAGCTCGATGCGGGCAATGCCAGTTTTCGCGGCGCCGTCACTCTGAATTCTGAAGGTGGTTTCGAAAGCGCCAAATTCTCGTCATTCCGCCTGTCGACGCAGGATGAGCTCAAGCTTGACATCCAGAAGGATGGCAACCTGTTCAAGTTGGTGGGAAGCGCCAGTAGCATCGACGCTCGCCCCTATATCACCGATCTGTTGGCCCATAGCCGCGCCAAAGCGGCCAATGGTCAGGATTTTGACGTTGAGCTGAAAGCCAATGCGATTGTCGGTTTCAACAAGGAGCGCGTCGAGAGCGTTGATGTAAAGTTCAAGCGGCGCAACGGCGTTCTGCAAAAAGTTCAGCTGAACTCGCGCCTTTCAGGTGGCGCGCTTCGAATTGTGTCCAAAGACAGCGATAATGTCGCGGGCTATGTCATTACCTCTGAAAATGCCGGAGCGCTGCTGTCCTTTCTTGATGTCTACAGGCGCATGGAGGGTGGCTCCATGACCCTGAATATTCATCCACAGCCAGAACGCCTCACAGGCGGCGTTATGATCCGAGACTTCTATCTCAATGACGAGCCGGCACTGAAATCTCTTGTCAGTTCTAACGACGCCAATGCCCAGATCAGCCCGACGCACGTTAATTTCAAACGCCTGCAAGGCGCATTTGTGCGCACCGATGGCCGCATAGATATCACAGATGCCGCCATGTCCGGTCAGCAGGTCGGCGCGACGCTTGGCGGCATGATCGATTACGGTAAGGATAGGGTTGATCTGGCCGGAAATCTCATTCCAGCCTATGAGATCAACAACTTCTTCTCGAAAATCCCGATCGTCGGACCCATCTTAGGTGGCGGCAAGAATGAAGGTCTTTTCGCCATCAATTTCCGTCTCATCGGCAAGGCAAGCGCGCCGACGTTGCGGGTTGACCCGCTGTCAGCCGTTGCGCCGGGAATTTTCCGCAAAATTCTGGGTGTTGCCGACGGCACCGCCAATAATCCGGATAATTTCGTCGTTGATATACCCGAAACTGCGCCAGATGAGGCCCCGTCACGCGGCGCTGCCCCTTTGCAATTGGGCAAGCCGAAAAAGTAGCTGGCCGCGCGCGAAAACCTATACCAACTTCAGCAACACATGCTTTTTCTTACCGAAAGACAGCTTGATGACCCCGTCAGGCCCGATGTCAGTTTCGGTCAGTTTTGCCTGTTCATCGCTCACCGCCGCATCATTGACACGCAGCCCGCCGCCTTTGATTTGCCGCCGGGCTTCGCCATTTGAAGCCACCAACCCCGCCTTGACAAAGGCAGCGGCCACACCGAGCCCCTCGACAATTTCGCTTCGGGCAACGTCGATGCTTGGCAGGCTCATTGCCAGCGCACCTTCTTCGAAGGTTTTTCGCGCAGTTTCCGCCGAAGCGGCCGCCGCTGCGCTGCCATGCAGCAAGGCCGTAGCTTCGTTGGCGAGAACCTTCTTGGCCTCGTTGATTCCTGCACCGTCCAGCGCTTCCAGCCGGGCGATTTCGTTCATAGGCAGCAGGGTGAACAGCTTCAAAAACCGTCCAACGTCGCGGTCTTCGGTGTTGCGCCAAAATTGCCAATAGTCGTAAGCGCTGAGCATATCGGCGTTTAGCCAGACGGCTCCGGCTGCGGTTTTGCCCATCTTCGCGCCTGAAGCCGTGGTCAACAGCGGCGAAGTCAGCGCATAAAGCTGCCCTGTGCCAAGTCTGCGGCCAAGGTCTGTTCCAGTGACGATATTGCCCCACTGATCGGAACCGCCCATTTGCAAAATGCAACCGTAACGGCGGTTAAGTTCAACAAAATCATAGGCTTGAAGGCACATATAGTTGAATTCAAGAAACGAGAGTTCCTGATCGCGCTCAAGCCGCATCTTTACCGAGTCCATCGACAGCATGCGGTTGACACTGAAATGGCGTCCGACATCGCGCAGAAAGTCGATGTAGTTCAGCTTCGCGAGCCACTCGTCATTATCGACCATCAGCGCATCTTTGGCACCTGCACCAAAGGTCAGAAATTTTTCGAACACAGACTTGATGCCGTCCTTGTTGGCTTCAATCTGTGCGCTGGTCAAAAGCTGGCGGCTGGCATCTTTGCCGCTGGGGTCCCCGACGCGCGTAGTGCCGCCGCCCATCAGTGCGATGGCCTTGCCGCCGGTTTTTTGCAGCCAATGCAGCATCATGATTTGCAGGAGCGATCCCACATGCAGCGAGGCGGCGGTGCAGTCAAACCCGATATAGGCGGTGAGTTCGCCCGCAACAGCCTTTTCATCCAGCCCGGCATAGTCCGAACACTGATGTATAAAGCCGCGCTCTGTCAAAATGCGCAGAAAATCCGATTTGGGGGTAAAAACGTCACTCATCATCGCCTCGTGTGTGGAGCGTGGTGTAAAACAACGTCGCAGCAAGCGCAACCGCAGAGGCTGACCAGCCTTCGTCGGTGCTGAATAGGGTTTTCGCTGGAAGTCCGGCTCTCTTTGCGTCAAAACTTGGCCATGACTCAATCTTCCTTGTCTTACAAACCCGTCAGCGCGCTCGGCCTCATGAGCGGCACCTCCATGGATGGCGTGGACGTCGCCCATCTGGTGAGCGATGGCGAGAGCGCCATCGTTCAAGGCCCGAGCAGTTTTTCGCCCTATTCAGATGCTGACCGCGAGGTGCTGCGCGCCGCCATTCAAGCCGCACGGACGCTTGATGACCGTATGCTTCGGCCGGGCATCATCGCGCAAGCCGAAGCGCTGATCGACCAGCGGCACATAGAGGCCGTGAATGCCTTTCGCAGGGAAAACCCTGATATCAGGATCGAACTCATTGGCTATCATGGGCAGACAATCCTTCATCGACCGGAAAAGCATCTCACGGTGCAAATTGGCCGCGGGCAGGTGCTGGCCGATGAACTGAAAATCCCGGTCATCTATGATATGCGCGCTGCCGATGTGGCTGCGGGCGGGCAGGGAGCTCCGCTTGTGCCGGTATTTCATCGGGCGCTGGTTCAAAACGCCGGTCTGAGCGGCGCTATCGCCGTTCTCAACATTGGCGGCGTCGCGAATATCACTTATTTGCAAACGCCACAGTCCGAGCCGATAGCGTGTGACACGGGGCCGGGTAACGCCTTGCTGGATGACCTAATGTTGCGGCGAACCGGCGTGGCGATGGATAAAAATGGCGCAGCCGCGGCGCAGGGCCGCGTAAATCAAGCGATTCTCGCCCAGTATCTGGGTGATTCATTCTTTGAACTCCCGGCCCCTAAGTCTCTGGATCGTAACGCATTTGACGTCAGCATGGTCGAGGATTTGGCCACGCATGACGCCGCCGCAACGCTCACCGCTTTCACATCGGGTGCCGTTGCCAAATTGCTGATGCATCTGCCGGAAAAGCCGGGCGAGGTGATTGTCTGCGGCGGGGGCGCACGAAACCCGACGTTGATTCAAAGCCTTAGAAAAGACCTTCACTGCGCGGTTTTCACTGCCGAAAAATATGGCTGGTCGAGCGATGCGATGGAGGCGCAAGCTTTCGCCTACCTTGCGGTGCGGGCCCTGCACGGGCTGACACTGACATTCCCCACCACTACGGGCGCCCCGCACCCGATGAGCGGCGGAGTCATGGCCGAGCCGCGTCTCAGTTTGTAGACAGCACTTTACCTCTTGCGCGTGCCAATGCTCTGCCGCGTCGGCTGTCCAAGTCGGCGGTCAAGATATGTGCCAACTTCAGCAATCAATGGCTCAATCCGGTCTTCGAAGAAGTGGTTAGCGCCTTCGATAACCGCATGTTCGATCAAAATGCCCTTTTGGGTTTTGAGCTTCTCGATGAGCGCGGTCACTTCCTTGAGAGGCGCAACGCGGTCTTGATCGCCATGAATAAACAGGCCGGACGACGGGCAAGGCGCCAAAAATGAAAAATCATAACGGTTCGCAGGCGGAGCCACCGAGATAAAACCTTCAATTTCTGGACGACGCATCAAAAGCTGCATCCCGATCCAGGAGCCGAACTGCACACCGGCAATCCAGCAGGAACGCGCTTCGGGCGAAATTGCCTGAGCCCAGTCAAGCGCCGAGGCAGCATCCGACAATTCGCCAACACCATGATCGAAATTGCCTTGGGAGCGACCCACGCCGCGAAAATTGAACCGCAGTACCGAAAAACCACGCTCGGCAAAGGCATAATACATATTATACACGATCTGATTGTTCATCGTGCCGCCAAACTGCGGATGGGGATGTAAAATGATCGCAATCGGCGCGCCGCGCTGTTTGGCGGGGTGATAACGTCCCTCGAGACGTCCGGCTGGACCGGTGAAAATAACCTCAGGCATTCAATCCCCTTTGACGCAATTAATGCGGCTTCGCCTGCGCGACGTTTGCCCGCTTGACAGCCAAGAACACCGCGCACTAAATGACTTAGAATGGTTCTAAACGATTTAGAACAGTTCTAAACTGTCGGCGTTGAGCGCTGCATTCACATGAAAACAGACGGCCTTTTAGCACAGGTTGTCAGGTAAATTGCAAGCATTCCCTCACGCATTCCGTGAAGTGATTGTCCGCATCTCTCAAACAAAGAGAGGTTTGCGCTTCATGGCTTAGTTAAGGTCGTTCGATTTATGTCACTGCTTCGGCGTGTTTACCTCGATTATAATGCGTCAGCTCCGCTTCACAGCGCAGCGGCGGAAGCTATGGTGCAGGCTTTGCAGCTAGGCAATCCCTCGTCCGTGCATTTTGAGGGCCGCGCTGCCCGTGCCGCGATAGAGAAGGCGCGTGCGCAGGTCGCTGCTCTTGTCGGCGGTGAGGCAAAAAATGTTATCTTTACGTCTGGCGGAACAGAAGCCCCTGCCACCGCGCTAACTCCGGCGCTGAGGGGTCCGAGTGACGCAAACCGCGTGGCGCACGCTGGTCCGTCGCGTCTGGGCATTGCCGCTGTCGAACATGCCTGTATTTTGAACGGTCATCGCTTCGCACCCGAAACCGTAACTGTCCTCCCGGTCGACACCCGGGGCTTAATCGATATTGACGCATTGAAGCTTTGGCTGGCGGGTTCGCCGGACAGGCCAATTGTGGCTCTGCAATATGCCAATAACGAAACCGGCGTCATTCAGCCTGTTCGTGACGTCGCGGACATGGTGCACGCTGCGGGCGGCTCGCTGGTCTGCGATGCCGTGCAGGCGGCCGGCAAAGTTCCGCTCACATTCGAATGTGGCGCTGACGTGCTGCTCCTTTCAGCGCATAAATTTGGCGGGCCCAAAGGGGCAGGTGCGCTCGTGCTGGCCTCGGACGCCCTCCAATTGACAGCGCCGCTGCTGCGTGGCGGCGGGCAGGAAAAAGGCCAGCGCGGAGGAACGCAGAACGTCGCCGCGATTGTTGGCTTTGGTGCCGCCGCAGCCAAACACCTTGAAATACCGCAACTGCGCGAGCATTTCGAGCAGGCGATCCTGCATTGCGCGCCAGAGGCTGTGATCTTCGGCCAAAACG
>JANXSV010000145.1 GCA_025356505.1 Methylovirgula sp. | reverse complement strand
CCGCAAGGCGCGCACTGATCCAGAGGCCCTGCCTGCCGAAGTGGCGGGGCTTGCCGCACGTCCCGAAGCTGACAATCTTGTCGGTATTTTTGCCGCCCTCAACGATGAAACCCGCGAGGACGTGCTGAAAAGCTTCGGCGGCGGGCAATTTTCCACCTTCAAGGGCGCACTGGTCGATCTGGCTGTGGCGAAACTTGCACCGATGGCGGGCGAGATGAAGCGCCTGACCAGCGATCAGGGCCATATTGATGCAATTTTGCGTGATGGTGCCGCCCGCGCCCGCGCGATTGCCGCGCCAATCATGAACGACGTGAAAGATATCGTCGGGTTTTTAAGGTAGGTTTACGGCGCTGGCAAAAGGCGGGCTAACGGCGGATTAACGCGGGCGGTTAAGCGCCCGCTTGCACCAGTTCCGGCGACTTTACTGGCGCATGTGGGCTGGATGTCTGAGCGCTGGACGTCGCGGCAATGAAGCCGCCGCCCAGAACGCGGGCGCGCGTGTCGCCGTTTTCGTAAAAGGCACAGGCCTGCCCGGGCGAAATGCCATCTTCCATGCCCAGCAGTTCAACGCGCACTTCGCCATGATCTTTCATGACACGCGCCGGCACCGGAGCGCGGGTTGAGCGCACGCGCACGTGAAGTTCGAAACTATCACCATCGTTGAGCGGCTGGTCCCCCAGCCAATTGACATCCCGCAAGGTGAGGTTGCGCGTGGCAAGCGCCTCACGCGGGCCGACGATGACGCGGGCATTGGCCGCATCAAGCTTGATCACAAACAGCGGCTCTGACGCCGCAATGCCCAACCCGCGGCGCTGGCCGATGGTGAAATTGATGATGCCATCGTGCCGGCCAAGGACGCGCCCGTCAATGTGGACAACATCGCCCGCCCGCACAGCCTCGGGCTTCAGGCGCTCGATGATGGCGGAATATTTGCCTGTCGGAACAAAGCAGATGTCCTGACTGTCAGCCTTATCGGCAATGGCCAGGCCGAATTTGCGTGCCAATTCGCGGACTTCCGGCTTGGGAAGATCACCCAGCGGAAAGCGCAGCAGCTTGAGCTGGTCTTGCGTGGTGGCAAAAAGGAAATAGCTCTGGTCCCGACCGGCATCGAGCGCCCGGTAAAGCGCGCGCTGCGGCGCGGTGTATGGTGAGCTCTCCCCGGTCTCAAGCTGGCCGGTCTCAAGCTGGCGCGATGAAATATAATGGCCGGTGGCAAGCACATCAGCGCCGAGTTCGAGCGCGGTATCGAACAGATCGGCAAATTTAATATGCTGGTTGCAGGCAACACAGGGGATCGGCGTTTCGCCCTTGGCATAGCTGGCGGCAAAATCCTCGATCACCTTGGCTTTGAAGCGGCTTTCATAGTCGAGCACATAATGCGGAATGTTGAGCCGATCGGCCACGGCCTTGGCGTCGTGAATATCCTGCCCGGCGCAACAGGAGCCCTTCCGGTGGGTGGCGTCGCCATGGTCATAAAGCTGGAGCGTGATCCCCAGCACATCATAGCCTTCGGCATGGAGCATGGCCGCGACCACGCTGGAATCAACGCCGCCGGACATGGCCACAACAACGCGTGTGTCCTTAGGCGCCTTTGGCACCCCGAGAGAATTCATCATTTTCCTGCATCCTTTCCGGTTCAAGGCCGGAAGTTGAAAGGTTTGAAATGACAAAAGGCTTTTTGCAGATTTTTGCAAGAAAATTTTGCTGAACGCCGCTTGTGTGCCGAACAGAAACAGTTTGCGGTTTCAATCAATACTTTTGAAAGAAATGCACATGTTTTCAATAAGTTTCAAGACAAATTGACTGCGAATGCTTCAATGTTTTTTAATTTACCGGCGCTATCTTCGGGTCATCGTAAAGAGTTCAAGTAAAGTGAGTAACCCATGGTTGAAGTGCATCGTCCGCGCGTGAAGTATGTGATCGGACCCGATGGAAGCCCGTTGACCATCGCCGATCTCCCGCCAAAGGGCACCCAGCGCTGGGTGATACGCCGCAAGGCTGAGGTTGTTGCGGCTGTGCGCGGCGGCCTGTTGTCGCTGGAAGAAGCCTGCACACGTTACACGCTCACCATGGACGAGTTTCTCTCATGGCAAATTTCAATCGATCAGCATGGTCTGGCCGGTTTGCGCACAACCCGCATCCAGCATTATCGCCAGTAATATAATTTTCAGACAAGAGCGGCCGCCGGACAAAACTTGGATAGATCCTGGTTTGCAAACCGGAGAGCCCAACCAGACGGCGAGCCTTGAGCAAAAGGTTCGCCGTTTCTTTTTGTGCGCTGGACTTTGCAGCCTCGTGATCTAGCATCCGGTATCTTAGAATGGGCAACATTTCTTGAAAGGCGCCATATGGATCCTGCGGTTCTCTCCACCATCTCCGCGCTTTCGGGCACTGTTATCGGCGCGATTTCGTCGCTCGGCACCACTTGGATGACCACGAAAGCGCAGGCGCGAGCCGCGCGAATTGCTGCGGAACGCTCCAAACGTGAGGACCTCTATGGCCGGTTCATGGACGAAACGGCCAAACTTTACGCCAGCGCGCTCAATCATGTGGGCGTGGATTACGAGCGGCTTACGGGGCTCTACGCGCTGAGCGGGCGCATCAAGCTCTACGCAAGCGCTGAAGTGGCAAATGGCGCGAATGACGCGCTCAAATTTCTGGTCGATCTATCCTTAAAACCGCCGATGAGCGCTGAAGATATGCGCATCATGATGGACAGCACGGACGCCAATATCATCGACCGATTTGCCACCGCCTGCCGGGCCGAGCTGGCAAATTTAGCTTAAGACTGGTTTTGGGAGCCGATTAGCCCCGCCATGACCTTTGCAGCGGCGCCCGGCTCCTGCGCGAGGCCGGCCTTGACGCCTTCCCGGTCGGCTTCATTGCGGTTTTGGCTGAGCTTGGCTTTGCCCTCAAGGCGGTTCAGCTCGATTTCGATGCCGACAATGCCGCGCATTTGCGCCGCGATGAAGGATTCCGGAGCGTCGTCCACCGCCCATGGCACATTTTCGCTCGAAGCCTTGGCGCGGGCATTTTCGTGTTGGGATGTCAGGTCACGGATTTGAATGCCCAGCCACTGCGCGTCCTCGTGCACGCTCGCCTGCCCGTAAGCGTGGAGCGTGAGGTAATTCCATGTCGGCACGACTTTACCGGTTTCGCGCTTGGTTTGGTAATAAGACGGGCTGATGTAATGGTCGGGGCCGGAAAATACCACCAGCACCTCACCCGCCAAGCTATGCCACTGCGGATTTGGCCGGGCGAGGTGACCGCGCAGCCGCCCCAGCGGTCCAAACTCACGATCGAGAACAAAAGGAATCGGGTTTGCCACCAAACCTTCGGCACCGGTTGAAATCAGCAGGCCAAGCGGATGTGCGCTTATGAGATCATGCTGCGCCGCGCGGTTTTCCAGAGTGAAATGCGGCGGCAGATACATAAGTGAAAGCCTCTAGGTTTATGAGTTTATGGCTGTTTTTCGGGCATATTTTTGTCATGCGTGTTTTTGTCTTGCGTGTCCAGAATTGCCGTTTCCTGATGGGCGAGCTCGCGCTTTTTGTGCAGAGCCTCGGCAAGGCGGGCGCGCTCAAACAGCAGAACCGTCACGCCCGACAGCGCCAGCGGGATCAGCAGATAGAGCAACCGCCAGACTAGAACGGCGGCGAACACATCGGACTTATGACCGCCGTGCATTAGGGCTAGAAAAGCAGCGTCCATTACACCGACGCCCCCGGGCACATTCGAAACTAATCCAAGTGAAAACGACATCAAGAATACACCGAGAACGACGAAGTAACCTGGATTCCCAATTTCAGGCAGCGCAAAATAAATGATTGCCGCAGCACCAAGCAGTTCTAACGGTCCTGCCGCCAATTGCCGCAATGCAATATTCAAATGTGGATACTCAAGTTTTACCTCTGGTGTAGAAAGTGGCCCCATAGTGAAGCTGCCCAACTTGACGGCCGGAATGACGCGCCTCATGATAACCAGCGGTTTTAGGTTCAGGGCTGAGCCTACAACATAGGCCGAAACCAGCGTCAACATTCCAAGACCTATCGACCTCAATGCAAATGGTGGAAGATTTACTGCCCTGCTCACAACATGCGGCTCAAGTACAAAGACAAGTCCGCCAAGCGTAATCGTACCAAGAAAAAACGTGAAGGCGGTGAAGGCCACAAGGACCCCTATTTCCGGGGCACTCAAGCCCTTGGTGGAATAGGCGCGATAGCGCACCAGGGCGCCGGAGAAAACCGATGCCCCGATATTGTGCGACAGCGCATAGGTGGTGAAAGACACCAGGGAAATGAAAAACCAGCCTAGCTTATGGCCAAGGTGCAGCAGCGCGATACGGTCATACCACGCCAGTGCTGCGTAAGCGACAATGGAACTCAAAAGCGCTAAAGCCCAGTTGGCCACGGAGATATTGCTCCAACTACCAACAATGTCGTGCCAAGATGTGCCGCTCAGCTCTCCGTACAGCAAATGGAATGAATAAATGAAAGCCAAGAGCCCGAGCACAGGCCAAATAAAATCTGACAAACGCTTCATGAAAATCCGTAAATCAAAGTTGCGGCAGGGAACAGATTCCGCGGGGAAAGGACTGGCGTTCCTACCAGCCCAACCCGTCGTCGTCTATGCTCAAAAGTAATCCGGCTCAAAAAGCAATCCGGCACAAAAGCAGTCGCGCTACCAAGCAAACGCCTGAAAAAATAAACGCGCGACTTTTGCCGCGCGCTTTCCATTGAGGATCAATTGCAGCCAAACAAAGTCCGGCTTGATGTGTCAGGCGATCAGGCTTGTCAGCCCCAAGCCGCGATGATCGTTCAAATCAGGGCGGGCCGTATCCGGGCGTGAGCCATCGCGCTCACGGCCATCGAGGGCTTCAACTTTGCG
>JANXSV010000117.1 GCA_025356505.1 Methylovirgula sp. | reverse complement strand
TGTGAAGCGTGGAGCGGAGCGGGAAATTGCCAGAAGCAAGTGCTGACCCTGTTACAATAGACGAAAGCTCCGGCCTGTTTGCGGGCCTGTCTGGCGTGAGGGCTGTGCTTGTCGCGGTGTCGGGCGGGCCGGATTCAATCGCGTTGATGGGACTTCTGGCGGCATGGAGCAAACTTTGCGGGGTTGGAATGCATGTCGCGACGGTCGATCACGGCCTGCGGCAAGGGTCACGCGCCGAGGCTGAGGGTGTGGGCGCATTTGCAAGCCAGCTTGGCGCCCCGCATCAAATACTGACATGGCAGAACAATAAGCCGAAGATCGTCAGCCAGGAAGCGGCACGCGATGCGCGCTATGGGCTGCTGATTGGCCATATGCATGATCTCAACCTGACGCATCTGGTGACAGCGCATACGCAAGATGATCAGGCCGAGACGATATTACTGCGGTTTTTGCGCGGTTCCGGGCCTGCCGGACTGATCGGAATGCAGGATTTCGTGCCGAAAAACGCGATCAGGCTGGTGCGCCCGTTTTTGCAGGTGCCAAAAGCGCGGTTGATCGCGACCTGTGCGGCAAATGGCTGGCCGTATGTGACAGACCCGTCCAACCATAATGCGCGCTTTGCCCGTGTGCGGATGCGAAAGCTGTTAGGCGAACTTGCGGCGGAGGGTCTGACCAGCGAGAGGCTTGGCACATTCGGGCGGCGCATGCGCCGTGTTGAGCAGACGCTGGCCTTCTATCTTGACACGCTTTGGACCGGGGCCATATTTGAAGCGGCTCCAGCGCGCATTATTCTGCACGCTCAAGGCCTTGATGAGGTTCCGGAATTGATGCTGGAACGGCTGTTGCAGCGGGCAATGTTCCACGTCGAGGGTGTGGGGCATCTGCGGCTTGAGAGGCTCGAAAATCTCACCGCACAGCTGCAGGTGGCTTTGCGCAACCAAGTGGCTTTTCGACGCAGCCAATCGGGATGTTTGATCGATTTCGACGGTCAAAAATGGTTAAAAGTGACGCTTGCGCCGCCCAGAACGGCAAAAAAGCAGTAAATATCACATTATGAGCGCCATAATTACATCGCAAGGAATTGGCAACTTTGACGGTGTAGATTAGCTTTTGAATTCGAGACGGCGCGACCTTGGCAATCCGAGCCATCGTTCCTAGATGTATGATCATGAGTTGTCATCGGGTGGAGCCAAGTAAGGCGAGCCGCCTGATGTTAAAGGTTTCGCAGGTTTATCCATGAACCAGAACGTACGCAATATAGGCCTCTGGGTGCTGATCGGCATGTTGGTGCTGGCGCTCTTCACCGTGTTCCAAAATTCGGGACAAAGGTCGTCCAGCCAGGAAATTCCCTACAGCCAGTTGCTGACTGATGTTGATGCGGGCCATGTCAGAGACGTGACCATTGCGGGCCAGGAAATCTCCGGCCATTTCCAGGACGGGCGTCTGTTCACCACATTCGCACCGCCGCAGACAGCGTCCCTGACCGATAAGCTTTACGCTAAAAATGTGTCCATTACCGCTAAGTCGCCTTCCGAGGGCGGCTCATGGCTGGTGTATATTTTGGGCAATGCGCTGCCAATTCTGGCGTTGATCGGTTTCTGGGTATTCATGTCGCGGCAGATGCAGGGCGGCGGCAACAAAGCAATGGGATTTGGCAAGTCGAAGGCCAAGCTTTTGACCGAAGCACATGGCCGCGTCACATTTGAAGACGTTGCCGGTATTGATGAAGCCAAGGAAGACCTTCAGGAGGTTGTTGAGTTCCTGCGTGATCCGCAAAAGTTCCAGCGCCTCGGCGGACGTATTCCGCGCGGTGTGTTGCTGATCGGCCCTCCTGGCACGGGTAAGACGTTGACAGCGCGCGCTGTTGCAGGCGAAGCAAATGTGCCGTTTTTCACCATTTCAGGGTCTGACTTCGTGGAAATGTTCGTCGGCGTGGGCGCAAGTCGTGTGCGCGATATGTTTGAACAGGCCAAGAAGAATGCGCCTTGCATCATCTTCATCGACGAAATTGACGCCGTCGGTCGTCATCGCGGTGCCGGTCTTGGCGGCGGCAACGATGAGCGCGAGCAGACATTGAACCAGCTTCTGGTTGAAATGGATGGATTCGAGCAGAACGAAGGCATTATCATTATCGCGGCGACCAACCGCGCCGACGTTCTCGATCCGGCATTGTTGCGTCCGGGCCGGTTTGACCGCCAGATCATGGTGCCAAATCCTGACGTGATCGGCCGCGAAAAAATCCTGCGCGTTCATGCCCGCAAGGTGCCGATGGCGCCCGATGTCAACTTGAAGACATTGGCCCGCGGGACGCCCGGCTTCTCCGGCGCGGATCTGATGAACCTCATCAACGAGGGTGCCTTGCTTGCGGCGCGTCGTAACAAGCGTGTCGTCACCATGGCCGAGTTTGAAGACGCCAAAGACAAGGTTATGATGGGTGCGGAGCGCAAGTCTGCCGCCCGTACGGAAGAAACCAACAAGCTGGTAGCCTATCATGAGGCGGGGCATGCGATCGTATCGTTGCACGTGCCCAAGATCGACCCGCTGCACAAGGTGACGATCATTCCGCGCGGTGCGGCTGGCGGCTTGACCATGATGCTGCCGGAAGAAGATCGCATCGGCTACACAATCCAATATTGCCTTTCGAACATCGCAATGACCTTTGGCGGGCGTGAAGCAGAATTGTTGATCTTTGGCGAGGACATGGTTTCAAACGGTGCCTCCGGTGACATCCAGCAGGCAACGCGTCTGGCGCGGGCCATGGTGACCCAGTGGGGCATGTCGGAAAAGCTTGGCCGCGTGCGCTATGCTGCCAATAATCAGGAAGTGTTTTTGGGCCATTCCGTGTCCCAGAGCCAGAATATGTCGGAAGAGACGGCCAATCTGATCGACGCGGAAGTGCGGCGCCTGATTGAAGACGGTGAGCAGACAGCGCGCCGGATTTTGCTGGAAAATAAGCATGAACTGGAAATGCTGGCCAAAGCATTGCTCGAATTCGAAACTCTGACAGGCGACGAAGTGCGGGATTTGCTGGCAGGCAAAAAGATTGTGCGCGATGTGGATGATGGTCCATCGACCGGCGTTCGTTCATCGCCAATTCCGACCACGCCAGCAGGCGGTCGTCCGGCAACAGACGGGCTTGAGCCTCAGCCGACCGTATGAGCGCGGGTTTATCGCGTCCACTGGTATTAATTACAGGCGGTTCCCGGGGTATCGGGGCCGCCTGTGCCATTTTGGCGGCGCAAAGCGGCTATGACGTGGCTGTGGACTTCAAGAGTGACGCGAGTGCCGCGCGGAGCGTTGTTGACTCATGCCGTAGCCACGGCGTCCGCGCCGAATGTTTTCAGGCCGACGTCGCCGATCATCAGGCGATATTGCGCTTGTTTGACGCGGTGACGGCTTCGCTTGGCCGCGTTACGCATCTGGTCAACAATGCAGGCATCACCGGTAAAATCGGGGCTTTTGACAGTGCCGAGCCGGATATGATCCGCCGGGTGATTGACCTCAATGTGACAGGTGCCATTCTGGTGGCGCAGCGGGCAGCCCGCGAAATGCGTAGCGGCGATGCCATCGTCAATATCTCTTCGGCCGCCACGACGCTGGGGTCTGCGGGCGAATATGTCTGGTATGCCGCGTCCAAAGGCGCGATCAACGCGTTCACCATAGGGCTTGCGCGTGAACTGGCCGCGCAAAATATCCGCGTCAACGCTGTTGAGCCGGGGCTGATCGATACAGACATCCACGCTGCGGGCGGAAGTCCGGGGCGCGCTTCTCGGCTCGCGCCTCACATCCCGATGCAACGCGCCGGTAGCGCCGACGAAATTGCGCGCAGTGTGCTCTATTTGCTTTCAAGCGCGGCCTCCTATGTGACCGGCTCGATTTTGCGGGTGAGCGGCGGGCGGTAGAGGCT
>JANXSV010000103.1 GCA_025356505.1 Methylovirgula sp. | reverse complement strand
TCGGCTGAATCACAATACGAGCGTATTCCTGACATCTCGCGCGATCAGGACACCGCCGTGAAATCGCTGGCCGGTTTCAGTGAGGTGGTTCAGAAATATCCGAAATCCGAATATGCCTCTGACGCCAAATATAAAATGCAGGTGGCGCGTGATCAGCTTGCCGGTAAAGAGATGTCGGTAGGGCGGTTCTATCTGACCCGCAAAAACTACACTGCGGCCATCAACCGCTTCCGCAACGTCATCGGCGAATATCAGACCACACGCCATACCGAAGAGGCTCTGGAGCGCTTGACCGAGGCCTACATGGGTCTTGGCATCGTCAGTGAAGCTCAGACAGCGGCAGCTGTGCTCGGGCATAACTACCCCGACGGCCAGTGGTACAAAGACGCTTACGTCCTCCTGCAGTCTTCGGGCACTGAGCCGCGTGAAAACAGTGATTCCTGGATTTCCAAAGCCTTCAAAACTGTAGGTCTATAGGCTTAAAGCTGGGGATTGGACTTTTGCTCACTGCACTTGCCATCCGCGACATCGTTATCATTGACACGCTGGATCTTGACTTACGCGCAGGGCTAACCGTGCTGACCGGAGAGACAGGTGCGGGAAAGAGCATTTTGCTCGACTCCATGACGCTGGCGCTCGGCGGGCGCGGCGACGGCGGACTTGTTCGCGTCGGCGCTGCACAGGGGCAGGTTACAGCGGTTTTTGATGTGCCTGCCTCGCATCCGGCGCGCCTCATGGCCAGCGAAATGGGCCTTGATGTTGAAGGCGAGCTGATTCTACGGCGCATCCAGATGGCTGATGGCCGCACCCGCGGCTTTATCAATGATCAGGCCGCCAGCGCGCAAAGCCTGCGTGCTATTGGTGAGTGTCTGATTGAAATTCACGGCCAGCATGATGATCGCGCTCTTGCCGACCCGCGTACCCACCGCGCCCTGATCGATGCCTTTGGCGCTCTTTCTACCGAAACGACGCTCACGCGCCGCTTTTATACCGCGTGGCGCAAGGCCGAAACCGAATTTGTCGATGAAGAGCGCCGCATCGCCGCCGCGCGCAAGGAAGCAGATTTTTTAACCCACGCTCATGCCGAACTTACCAAGTTGGGTCCGGAAGCCAATGAGGAAGAACAGCTCGCCACCCGCCGCACGGGCATGCAGCAGGCCGAAAAGGTGGCTGTGGAACTCAAAGAGGCCTATGAGGGTGTGGGAGGGGATCACTCTCCTGTTTCGAATATTTCGTCTTTGATGCGGCGGCTGGATCGGCGAGCCGCCCAGGCTCCGGCTTTGGTGGAACCGAGCCTCAAGGCGCTCAACGATATTCTTGCCGCCTTTGATATTGCTGAATCGGCCCTGGCCCAAGCGCTGCGCGATGCCGATTTCGATCCGGGCGAACTGGAACGTGTCGAAGAGCGGCTGTTTGCGCTGCGCGCCGCCTCGCGCAAATATAACGTGCCGGTTGCTCAATTGCGCCAACTCGCGGATAAATATCAGGCGGATATTGAGGCGCTTGATGCCGGAGAGGCGCTGCTGATCAAACTTGAACAGGCCGTGGCTGACACCAAATCCGCCTATGTGAAGGCAGCTGCGGATCTTTCCAAAAAGCGCACTCTCGCTGCGGCAAATCTGGACAAAACCGTCGCGCGCGAATTGCCGCCGCTGAAACTCGAACGCGCCAAATTCATCACGAACATCGTCTCCGATGCGGAACAACAAAGTCCCGACGGTATTGACCGGGTTGAATTTTGGGTTGAGACCAATCCGGGTTCGAAACCCGGCCCCTTGATGAAGGTTGCCTCTGGCGGAGAACTTGCGCGCTTCATGCTTGCGCTCAAAGTGGCGCTGGCGGACAAGGGCTCGGCTCCGACCCTGATCTTTGACGAAATAGACACCGGCGCTGGCGGCGCTGTCGCGGATGCGATCGGGCAGCGATTGTCCCGCCTGAGCAGCAAAGTGCAGGTTCTGGCTGTGACCCACGCCCCGCAAGTGGCAGCCCGTGCGCTCAACCATTTCCGCATCACCAAGTCCGAGGTCAACGGGCGCGTCAACACCCGTGTCCTGCCGCTTGAGCTGGCCACACGCCGTGAGGAAATTGCCCGCATGCTCTCCGGCGCCGAAATCACCAATGAGGCCCGCGCCGCAGCGCACCGCTTGCTGGAGGGGGTATGACCCTCGACGAAGCCAAAAAGCAGCATGCCGCGTTGGGGCTTGAAATTGCCGCGCATGATGCCCGCTACTATCAAGATGATGCACCGAGCATTTCCGATGCCGATTATGACGTGCTCCGCCGCCAATATGAAGCCCTTGAGGCCGAATTTCCCGAACTGAAGTCTCCCGCATCCCTAACGCAGAAAGTTGGGTCTGCCCCTGTTGAAAAATTCGGCAAGATCAAACACGCGGTGCCCATGCTCTCGCTTGGCAATGCTTTTTCAGATCAGGATGTCGAGGATTTCGTCAGCCGTATGCGCCGCTTTTTAGGCTTGAGCGCCGATGCGCCTCTGGTCATCACGGCCGAACCCAAAATCGACGGACTGTCCTGCTCGCTTCGCTATGAAAACGGCGCGCTCGTTCATGCGGCCACGCGCGGAGACGGTTTCGAGGGCGAGGACGTGACCGCCAATGTCAAAACCATATCCGAAATCCCACAGCATCTTGCTGGCAAAAATCCGGCGATCTGCGAAATTCGCGGCGAAATCTATATGGGTCATGCCGATTTTGCCCAGTTGAACGCTAGGCAGGCGGCTACGGGCGATAAAACCTTCGCCAACCCGCGCAATGCTGCCGCTGGATCGTTGCGCCAGCTGGATCCGCGCATCACCGCTGCGCGCCCCTTGCGGTTTTTTGCTTATGCCTGGGGCCAGATGAGCGCCATGCCTGCCAATACGCAGAGCGGTATGGTCAATTGGATGCGCAATGCCGGATTTGCCACCAATGCGCTGATGCAGCGCTGCGAAACCACAGCGCAGTTGCTGGACATTTTTCGTGCCGTTGAAATGCAGCGTGCCACGCTTGGCTATGACATCGACGGCGTGGTTTACAAAGTCGACGACCTTGCTCTGCAGGAGCGGTTGGGCTTTGTCTCGCGCGCACCGCGATGGGCGACAGCGCACAAATTTGCCGCTCAACAGGCGACGACACTCCTAAACGACATTGAAATCCAGGTTGGGCGCACGGGAGTGCTGACGCCCGTGGCCAAACTCGCCCCTGTTACGGTTGGCGGCGTGGTCGTCTCTAACGCCACCTTGCACAATGAGGACGAAATAGCCCGCAAGGACATCCGTATCGGCGATACCGTTATCGTGCAGCGCGCGGGGGATGTTATCCCGCAGATCGTTGCTGTCATTGTTGAAAAACGCGCCCCCGGCTCGAAGCCATACGATTTTCCGCGGGTCTGCCCGGCTTGCGGGTCGGCTGCGGTGCGCGAAGCAGATGAAAAAGGCCATGCGGATGTGGCGATGCGCTGCACCGGCGGCCTGATTTGTCCGGCGCAGGCGGTTGAGCGCCTGAAACATTTTGCCAGCCGCAATGCTATGGACATCGAGGGCCTCGGCGATAAACAGATAGAACTGTTCCACGCCAAAGGCTTGATAAAAACAGCAGCGGATATTTTCACCCTTGAGGCGCGCGACACCGAAAGCCTGACCAAAATCAAAAATTTTGAGGGTTATGGTGATGTTTCGGTCAAAAATCTGTTTGCTGCCATCCACGCCCGCCGCAATGTGCCGCTTAACCGCTTTTTATTCGCGCTGGGCATCCGGCACATCGGCGAAACCAATGCCAAACGGTTGGCGCGCGCGTTCCGAGATTTTGATGCGCTACGAAATGCTGCTCTGGCAGGATTTGCCCCGGACTCGGACGGGCGCCAAGAGCTTGTCGCAATAGAGGGCATCGGCCCTGTGGTGGCTGAAGCTTTGGTCGATTTTTTTCACGAGCCGCACAATCAAACTGTGCTTGACGCTCTGCTGCCGCAGTTGACCCTCACGCCGATGGAAGCCCCGACGCTCACC
>JANXSV010000090.1 GCA_025356505.1 Methylovirgula sp. | reverse complement strand
ACTGGGCCTCGCTTGAGCAAGGCCGGGCGGGGCGCGTCATCGGTCGCCTCAGCCGCGATATCGGCATAGCGCTCGTGGCCGGTGTTCTGGCAAATTTGATCTGGAATGCTCTGCCCGGCCGTCATGAAAAAATAACTGCGCAAATTGTTGCGCCCGCCAAAGCAGCAGTACCCGCCGCGACAAACGAGCCTTCACAGGATGATATGCGTCGGGCCGCCCAATTTGAGCAAATGGCGCTGTCCAGAGTTTCCCAGTTGAAACCTGAAGCCGAGGTCACAGTGCAATTGGCGCCGCCTTTGCTGTCTGCGACCATACAAGCCGTAAATGTGCAGCCCCTGAACTTGCAGCCTGCAACCCTTGTGCAAAAATCCGCAACGCAGACCCAAGTCAGAAATGATCCAGCAAAGCTTAAGCAGGTTGACCTCAAGGCCAAGCGCGCCGTTCCACCGATGACAACCGAAGCTGCGGCCACGATACCGGCGCTGTACTACGCGCCTGCCGAGATAGCTCCGCGCGAATTTGCCTCGATGCCACCCGTTGAAGCCTCGTGGATGAAACGCATGGTTTCCAGTGTGCCTGGTGCTGAAACAGCGACCGGTGCAATCGGCAGCGCCTTTTCAAAATCCGCGGATTTTGTTGGCAGTGTGTTGCCAAAATTTTAAGCGTTGCGTTTGGCGTTGCATTGAATTTTTACACGATCCCCCAAGCTCTCCGCAGAGCCTGACAGTGACCCTTATCGCGAAGTACCCCTCCAGGCTTCGCGATTTTTTTTGTCGCTAACGCAGGCGTGTGAAAAAGACAAAAAAAAGCCCGGCTTCGGAAAGCCGGACCCTTTAAACCTCTCCACATCAGAGCGGTGCTTGGCTTGAAATTAGGCGGCCAACTTGGTCGCGTCCTTAACCTGGGCAACCAAACCTTCAACAGGCTTGAAAGCTTCCTTGGCAATCGAGGTGTAGTGTTCGGAGAACTTGCTGGCCTGTGCAACGAAAGCTTCATAAGCCGACTTTGCATAGTCCTGCTGGATCTTGAGTGCAGCTTCCATGGTCTTTGCAGCGCGCAGTGCCTCGCCCGAAGCGGTCATGTCTTCGAAGGACTTCTTCGAAAATGCTGTTACTTCCGAAGCCAGAGCCTTGACGCCTTCGCCAACTGCATGTGCAGCCTTTGTTGAAGCTTCCATCTGATCTTTGCTGAATTTCTGAACGTCTTCAAATGTCTTGAACATGGAATGATCCTTTCGTGAGTGCCGCCGCAAATGCGCAGGCAAATGATTGCCGAGAGGCCGGGTGGCCATCTCTTGAGCTCACATATAAGTGCGCTGCACAATAATTGTCAAGCAAAATTGTGCACCGCAACATAAATCGACCCGATCTGCGCCGCTGCTAAAAATTTAGTCAAAATGTCATAATTCCTGACGAATTTAACTGAGCAGTAACCTCGATCCCATAACGTCTCCACATGTGTTGTTCTGGCCACATCAATCAAGGGCCGGATCAAAGTCAGTGTGGCAAGTGTAAGTTTTGAGGACTGCGTATGACGAGTTCCGTGTTGCGTGGGCGCTATGCTGCCCTGATGGCGTGTTTCGTTGCTGTAACCGCCCTTTCGTCTCCTGCTCAGGCGCGATATCGCCATTTTCGTCATCATGCCGGCAGTTATCAGCCCCCCTACGCTGCGATGGTGGTTGACGCCAATTCGGGCAAGGTTCTCTACGCGATCAACGAAAATGAGCTGCGCCATCCGGCTTCGCTCACCAAAGTCATGACGCTATATTTGCTGTTTGAGCAGCTTGAGCGCGGCAAACTGACCATGGACAGCCAGCTGAAGATTTCTGCACACGCCGCCTCTCAACAGCCATCGAAACTGGGGCTTGACGTTGGCGAGACCATTGGTGTCGAAGATGCGATCAAAGCCATCGTCACCCGCTCTGCAAATGATGTGGCCGTTGCTATCGCCGAAAATGTCGGCGGCGACGAGGACACTTTTGCAGCAGCCATGACTCGCAAAGCCCATCAGCTTGGCATGTCGAAAACAACCTATCAGAATGCATCCGGGCTGCCCAACCAGGATCAGGTCACCACAGCGCGCGACCTTACCATTTTGGGCCGCGCTATTCAGGACCGCTTCCCAAAATACTACCGCTATTTCTCCACCCACCATTTTGACTATGCCGGAAACACAATCCTCAATCACAACAAGCTGCTCGGCCGTGTCGAGGGCGTGGACGGCATCAAAACCGGCTTTACCAACGCCTCCGGCTTTAATCTTCTAACCTCCGTCAAGCGTGACGGCCATGCCCTGGTCGCCTCCGTGCTTGGCGGCCGCACAGGACGCGAACGCGACACCATCATGACGGGCCTCATCGAGGACAATATTGATTCTGGTGCAACGCGCCGCACCGTTGCAGCAATTGGCGATAAGCCTTCGGGAGAAGCCATCAAGATCGCTTCGGCTGATCCTGTCAAAATCCAGCCTATCGATTCTGCGCCCGCGCCAAAGCCGGTCGGCAAACCAAATTTGAAACAGCAGACCCTCGCCGACAATGAGGAGGAAGACACTGCAGATGAGGCTCCGCTGAAGCCTGTCGCCAACATTGCTTCAGCCAATATTGCCTCGCCGGTCGTCGCTGCTGCCAAGCCGGTTGCACTCATTTCAGCTCCTGCAATTGCCGCTGATCTGCCCAAGGCTCGTCCCGCTGTGCTTTCGGCGACACCGAAGGCCGTTGCGCAGGATGATTCAAAACCCGCTTCACCCCGCAAGCCTGTGCCGCTGGATGGTTCCACCAAAGCCCGCCCGCTTGTCGCTCAGGTGGCAGCGGTCGCTCCTCCGCAGCCCGCCATGCGCTGGGTGCAGGGTCCGGCTGGCGTTGCTAATCCGGCTTCGGCTCAAGCGAAAGCTGACGATAAATCCAATGATTTGAAACCAGCGGCCAAAATTGCAATGGCCTATGCGCAAGATGAGACACCAACGGCGTCCGTCGTGCCGCGCATAAAGCTTGTTGCGGCCAAAGATCTTGCCAAGAACACCACCACCGTCACGCCGGATCCGCCCGCCGCGGCGCATACTGGCTGGATGATCCAGATCGGCGCGGCTGATGATGTGGCAAAAGCCAACGCATTGCTCACCCGCGCTAAGTCAGAGAGCAAAGGTGCGCTGGCCAGCGCCTCGCCCTTCACAGAAAAAGTGCAAAAGGGCGACGTGACGCTCTACCGTGCCCGCTTTGCCGGACTGGAAGCTGATGAGGCCACCAACGCCTGCAAGCGCCTGAAGCAATCCGGCTTCGCGTGCTTTCCAACCAAAAACTGAACCGGGAGAGCGCAAATGTCATTTCTGACAGATTCAATCGGTCTTTCCCGTCACGCACCGCGCAGCACGTCCCGGCGCTTTAACCTCGATGCAGTAACCACCCGCCTCGACGAGCTTGCAGCACCTGCGCGCCTTCTGCGGCTTTATTTCGAGCAGCGCGCCGAACTCAAAGCCGCCCGCCGTGCGCTCGAACTTAGCCTCATGCCCAAGGTGAGCATAAGCCTGCAATGTAAGTCCCCCGACGGGCGCGTTTCGATACATCTGGTAATGTAAAGCCTGTTCTCCCGCATTAACGTGGGAGATACCCAGTTACAACAGCCCAAGGCCCGCCAACTCGCGCCGCAAGGCCTCCGGCATGTCTCCTGTGTCGGCAATCGCCCCCATATCGGGCGGCGCGTCTTTTTCACTCAGATAGCGCCAACCCTGGAACGGGCGAAATGGCCGCGGCCGCACGTGGACAATTTTTGTGTCCATCACCAGATCACAGCGCTTGATGCCATCGCCGCCGGTAAATTGCCGGATAGCGGTCAGCCGCTGCCGCGCCGCCACCTGCCCTTTGATGATCCAATACAGCGAGCCGCCATCGAGCAGCTCCTCCGCCCGCTTGGGAAACATCCGCGTTGTATGCAAGCTCTCTACCGCTATGCCCAGACGCTTGTGTGCCGCTATCCGCTCTTCGCGGTAGCGCTCAAGGTCGGCAATCGACTCTGCCCCAACACAGAGTTTGATAAGATGAAGCGTCATGCCGGTGGAATAACGCAGGCAGCCAAATCGGGCAAGCCGCGTCATGCCAAGCCTACATGGAAAGGCGGCAAGGCAAACATGCAAAGGTATACGGGCTGGAATAATCTGCCCTTAAACGTCTGAATTCGGAATGTCATGTCTTCGGCCACGCACCCATTTGACAATCCAGCCCCCTTACCCCATTTTCCGCGCAACTGATTTTGCGCCTTTCCGAAAAAGGCAGAAAAGAACCTTTCATGAAAGTTGTCATCGTCGAATCGCCTGGAAAAACCAAGACGATCAATAAATATCTGGGCAGCGGCTATGAGGTTCTGGCTTCTTTCGGCCACATCCGCGATCTTCCCGCAAAGGATGGTTCGGTCGATACTGAAAATGATTTCAATATGTTATGGGAGGTTGATGCCAAAGCCTCCAAGCGCATGTCCGATATCGCCAAGGCCGTAAAGGGCTCGGATGGTTTGATTCTGGCCACCGACCCGGACCGCGAGGGCGAGGCCATTTCATGGCATGTTTTAGAAGTCCTCAAGGCAAAACGCGTCCTGAAAGATGTGCCGGTTTCGCGCGTGGTTTTCAATGCCATCACCAAAGATGCGATTTCAGACGCGATGAAAAACCCGCGTCAAATTGACCAACCTCTGGTCGACGCCTACCTCGCCCGCCGCGCGCTGGACTATCTTGTCGGTTTCAATCTGTCCCCTGTTTTGTGGCGCAAACTTCCCGGTGCGCGCTCCGCCGGGCGCGTGCAATCGGTTGCGCTGCGCGTTCTGTCTGACCGCGAACTTGAAATCGAGAAGTTCATCAAAAAAGAATATTGGTCGATTGTCGCCCAGCTGAAAACCAAAGACGGCGCCGCGTTCACAGCCCGCCTCGTGGGTGCGGACGGCAAAAAGATCTCCCGCCTCGATGTTGGGACTGAGGCTGATGCAAAAGCCTTTCATGCCGCGCTCGACACTGCGAAATATACGATTGGTTCAGTCGAGGCCAAACCGGCACGGCGCAATCCCTACGCGCCCTTCACAACCTCAACCTTGCAGCAGGAGGCTTCGCGCAAGCTCGGTTTTGCGCCGGCCCATACCATGCGTGTGGCGCAAAAGCTCTATGAAGGCATTGATCTTGGTGGCGAGAGCATCGGCCTCATCACCTATATGCGCACAGACGGCGTCGACATGGCGCCCGAGGCCATTGCCTCCGCCCGTAAGGTCATCGGCACTGAGTTTGGCCCGAAATACGTGCCCGATGTTCCGCGCCGCTATTCCGCCAAGGCCAAAAACGCCCAAGAGGCGCATGAAGCCATCCGCCCGACCGACCTGAGCCGTCTGCCTAAAAACGTCAAACGCTACATGGATGCCGACCAGTCCCGCCTATATGAGCTGATCTGGACCCGCACGCTTGCCAGTCAGATGGAGAGCGCCGTCCTTGAGCGCACAACAGTCGACATCGCCGCCGAAGCAGGCGCGCGCGAACTCGACCTACGCGCCACAGGTCAGGTCATTCGCTTTGATGGATTTCTGGCGCTCTATCAAGAAGGCAAAGACGACGAGGACGACGAGGAAAATGGCCGTCTGCCGCCGATGAATGTCCGAGATCCGGTGAGCAAAGACAAGATCAACATCGATCAGCACTTTACCGAGCCGCCGCCGCGCTATTCGGAAGCCGCGCTCATCAAACGCATGGAAGAGCTGGGCATAGGCCGACCCTCGACCTACGCCAGCACCATTGCCGTGCTCAAAGAGCGCGAATATGTCAAAGTGGATAAAAAGCGCCTCGTCCCTGAAGATAAGGGCCGTCTCGTAACTGCGTTTCTGGAGAGTTTCTTCAAGCGTTATATCGAATATGATTTCACCGCTGATCTCGAGGAAAAACTCGACAAAATCTCTAACGGCGAATTGGATTGGAAGGCCGTTCTCACCGAGTTCTGGTTGCAGTTCAATGCCGCCATCGGCGAAACCAAAGAGCTGCGCACCACGCAAGTGCTGGATAATCTGAACGATCTACTCGGCCCGCACATTTTCCCGGCTAAAGCTGATGGTGGTGATCCCCGTCTGTGTCCAACCTGCGGCGCAGGCCAACTCTCGCTTAAACTGGGTAAATTCGGTGCCTTTATCGGCTGCTCGAATTATCCCGAATGTAAATTCACGCGCCAGTTTTCGGCATCGGCTGAAGACAACGCCAATGCTGTGGAAGGCGAGAAACCGGGGCAAAAACTGCTTGGCCAGGATCCTGTCACCGGCGAAGAAATTACCCTGCGCGATGGCCGCTTCGGCCCCTATATCCAGCAGGGTGATACCGACAAACCCAAGCGGTCTTCGCTGCCAAAAGGTATGACCCCGGCCATGGTAACCTTTGAAAAAGCCATTGCCCTGCTCAGCCTGCCGCGCGAAGTGGCCAAGCATCCTGCCACGGGTGAGCCGATCATGGCCGCGCTTGGCCGTTATGGACCCTACCTTCAGCACGGCAAGCTCTATGCCAACCTTGGCAAAGATGATGATGTCCTCGAAATTGGAGCAAACCGCGCCATCGATCTTATCGTGGCCAAAGAATCAGGTGCGCCATCCTCCCGCTTCGGTGGCGGCGCATCCTCGACAGGCACCAAGCTGGGAGATCACCCCGATGGCGGCGCTATCACCCTGCGTGATGGCCGCTATGGCGCCTATATCGCCTGGAACAAGATCAATGCCACCCTGCCCAAAGGCACAGATAAGGCAAATTTCGCCCTTTCTGACGCGATTGCGCTGGTAAATGCCAAAGCCAAAGGCGAGCCCACCGCCGCCGATGGTCGCCAGTTGGGAGAACATCCGCTGGGGGGAGCCGTCACCGTGCGCGAAGGCCGATACGGCCCCTATATCGCAGTTGGCAAAACCTACGTGAATGTTCCAAAAGACCGCGCGCCGGACGACATCACCCTGTCCGAGGCGCTGGCCCTGATCGAGGAAAAGGGTGGGTATGCTCCGGAAGTGAAAAAGCCCAAGGCGACAGCCAAGGCAAAAGCCGCTGCGAAAACCACCAAGGCCGCTAAGAAAAAGCCTGTCGTGAAAAAGCCCGCCATAAAAAGGCAGGTCAAAACCGGCAACACCTAAACCAGCCGCGCGGCGGCAACCCCGCTTCGTCACGCGCGCCATCTGCGCGCCGCAACGCTGCTGCGCTTTGAAACCAGCCCACCGTCGTAAAGCCGTAGCGTAAACAGGCTACGGCTTGCCGCGGCTCAACTCCTACAGGTCGTTTTATGAATCGTCGCTCTGTGCCTTCGAAAAAACTGTTGCCGGGCACGCTTCAACATCGGCTAGAAACCCGCATTTCCCGTGTGATTCTGGTGGCCAACAACCCTAATATTGCGCCCGCGACGCTGGAGGCACTCAATATTTCGCATCAGGATCTCGTGGTGCAATTCAACACCATGACGCATTTTGATCAGCTTGCTTCGCTGCCCTGCGAACATCTCACAGTGTTTCGCTTTGGCGTTGCCCCGCAGCGGCACCACGGCCTGCCTGTCACGCAGCAGCGCCGTGCACGGATGCGGGCGCTGGAAAACCGTCAGTTCACCCTTTTCACTGATGCCTTTCCGGCCAATGACGAGAGTTTTTCGCAAACGCAGGCAGAGGTGCTGGATACGCCCGTGCATGATTTGATCGAGGCGCGCTATCCCACGCCAGCCGTTGCCGATTATCCGCACAGCGCCGGGCCGTCCACCGGCTTCTGGACGCTGGCACTGTTTCACCACTTGCGCCTCAGACAGACCGCCTTGCGGCCCGCCAACAGCAATTTTGACATCAGCCTATTGGGCTTCTCGACCGATCCAGAGCCAACCGCCGGTATTTTTTGGGAAGGCCACGCCTGGGACTTTGAACGCCGCTGGATCAGCGAAAACGGCTTTGGCGGTTAGAGGCCATATCCTTGGCCCATCTATGAAAACTGTCATGCTCTCGCAAAAGCACTGCAGTCGTTTAAAAATCAAACAAAACTTGCCGAAGCCCCAGAACGAAAAAGGCTCCCGAGGGAGCCTTCATTCTGTCAGAAACCGAAAAACCATCTTACTTGATTTTGGTCTCTTTAAATTCAACATGCTTGCGCACAACCGGGTCATATTTCGTGAAAGTGAACTTCTCGGTCTTGGTACGAGCGTTCTTCTT
>JANXSV010000066.1 GCA_025356505.1 Methylovirgula sp. | reverse complement strand
CAGCACAGGCTATCGGCGATGACAAGTTGCAGACCGCAGCGCGCGGATATGCTGTGCCGGATAGCTTCACACATGGCTCGGCGGCGCAGCGCACGCAATGGCTGACGGTTGGCTTGCAGAGCGGGCAGATACAAGCCTGCTTGCCGCTGCTGAAATAGCCGTTTTAAAGGGCTGAGGTGAGCGTCGCTTTTAAGCGGAGCGGCGCTTTTAGTCTGCGCCTTAAAGAATCAATGGTGAACGCGGCGGTGCCCGTTATGTGGTGCCGCGAAACGACCAACCCGCCGATGCGCGGATACAGTGCATACCAAAGCGCCCGCAACGACCAGCCTTGAGAGGCAATTGTAATCAACGCTGCTGGCGCTTCGCGAGCGCTGAGTGCGCGCTGCCAGAGTTCCTCGATAATTCCCGAGCTCACCAGCATACCCGCTTCAAGGATGAGTATCCGCTCTGATTTTGCTGCTGCGATTGCTGCCGAAGCTTCGGCATGGACTGTGGCTCCGGCATCATCGGCCAGCGCGACGAACTCGGGTGGCGGATTTTGAGCGATGACGTGCACATCCCGAATCGCGCCATCGACAACATGCTGCACCAAAGTTGCAAAGCATCGGCCGAGCGCATGCACATCACGCGCCGTGACGGGTGCAGTAGTTAAAATGAGCACTGATAACAAACGGAGCTAGACCTTCCCCCAAGGCAAAAAATGCTTCAAAGCCTGATCGCCGCTCTAGCACTGTTAGGTGTGCGCTGCAACGCAACATAAGCGCCCGGATTATTTCGGATGCGCTGCCAACCAGGCTTTCATCTGGGCAATTTCAGTTTCCTGCGCGGCAATAATGCCCTCGGCAAGCTTCCGCGCCTCTGGGTCTTTGCCGTATTTCAGCTCAATCCTAGCCATGTCAATCGCGCCTTGATGGTGCGGCATCATGCCTTTCATAAAGTCGATATCAGCGTTTCCGGTATAGCTGATTTCCATGTCCTTGTGCATTTTCATCATGGCGGCTTGAGCCTCCATCGTTGCGGGCGTCATGGCGCCGAGCGCCTTCATCTTCATTTTATGATGCTGCTGCGCCAGGACAGGTCCGGCAGACATGGTTAGTGCAACAGCAGCTAAAATCAGTATTTTGCGCATGATTAATCTCCGGTGTTTGAAATTTTGTGAAGTCTGATTGCGGCAGGACTATGGCTTGAACTTAACCGAAAATTTTCCGCAAATCCATTGACGCCAGCATTTTTGTTCCTTATCTGTTCTTATCAGAATATTCGCCTTTTGTTCTGCTAGGAACCACGAAGGAATGATCAAAATGAGCGCTCTTGCCAAAGTGCACTACGATATGCCGGATGCCGCGCTTGCAGCTGCGCCGCATCGCGATGCAGTACAAGCAGAGTTGCGGCGGGGGCGGGGCGCAGTTTCCAACGCGGGCGGAAGATATGAGCCGCTGCTGCGCGAGGTGAGCGACGATGGCTGGGGCAGCCTGGAAACGCTGCCTGCGTTCAAGACGGAAACCATCGTCGAAAAGCCAAAAAGCATCATCACCCGGAACGAGTCACCAGACCTCGGGTTTGATCGCTCGATTAATCCTTACCGGGGCTGCGAACATGGCTGTGTCTATTGTTTCGCCCGCCCGACACATGCCTACATGGGCCTGTCTCCGGGGTTGGATTTTGAATCACGGCTTTTTGTCAAAGAAGGCGCGGCACAGCTGCTGGAGCGGGAACTGGCGCGCGATTCCTATGTGCCGAAAACAATCGCTATCGGCACCAACACCGATCCGTATCAGCCGATTGAGCGCAAACACCGCCTGACGCGGGGCATAGTTGAAGTTTTAGCCAAAGCCCGGCATCCACTTGCTATTGTCACCAAATCCGCTCTGGTGGTGCGTGATATCGATATTTTAGCGCCGATGGCACGTCTTGGCTTGGTCAAGGTTGCCATTTCGATCACGACGCTGGATCCGATTCTAGCCCGCAAGCTTGAGCCGCGCGCGCCTACGCCGCAAAAGCGGTTGGAAACGATCAAAGAACTGGCCAAGGCCGGAATTCCGGTTTCAGTCATGGTCGCGCCGATCATTCCGGGTGTGAACGATGCCGAAATCGAGACCATTTTGACGCGCGCCCAGGCTTATGGCGCGTCCGAAGCAGGATATGTGATGCTGCGGCTGCCGTTGGAGGTGAAGGACCTGTTCCGGCAATGGCTGTTGGAGCACTATCCCGACAAATTGCGGCATGTTTTGTCATTGGTGCAGTCCACGCATGAGGGCAAGGATTATGACGCGGCCTTCGGAACCCGTATGACCGGTACCGGCCCCTATGCCTGGATGTTGGGACGCAGATTCGAAATTGCCGCCCAAAAGCTGGGCCTAAATGCTCGCAAGATCCGGATGCGGACTGATTTGTTCGAGGCGCCGAGCAAGGTTACCAAGCAATTGAGTTTGCTCGAGCTGCTTTAGGTTGTGTATGTTCGTGCTTGGCAGCCAGGACAAACACGTGAACGGACCGGATTTCAGTTTTGAGCAAGCGCTTTTAGATCGAGGTCTAGGGCCGGTTGCGGGTGTGGATGAAGTTGGTCGCGGGTGCCTTGCCGGGCCGGTCGTGGTTGCGGCGGTGATTCTGCGCGCCAACGACATCCCTGAAGGGCTGGCCGATTCGAAAAAGCTGTCCAAGGCGCGCAGGGAGGCGCTGTTTGATGTCATTTTGGCCAAGGCCGCAGCAATATCACTTGCGACTTGCTCGCCTGCGCAGATAGATTCGCTCAATATTCGGCAGGCCACCTTGCTTGCCATGCGCCAGGCTGTCCATGCTTTGAGCATCGTGCCGGCCCATGTGCTCATCGACGGGCGCGATTGCCCGGAGGGTCTGCCCTGCCCGGCCACAGCCCTCATCAAGGGTGACAATCGCAGCGTTTCAATTTCTGCAGCGTCAATAATTGCAAAAACCATGCGGGATCGCATAATGGTCAAGCTGGCTGAAAGCTTTTCCGATTACGGCTTTGAGCGCCATGTTGGATATGGGACGCAACAACATCTAGCTGCGTTGCGCGAATTCGGGCCGTGTAAACACCATAGATTGAGCTTTGCCCCCTGCCGCTAGGCTTTGCGGGCAGAGCAGCAAGCTTAACGGTTTGTTGTTAAAGTCGTTCGGAAACGAGACAAGGTTTATACAGCCGATAAACTTCGCCTTTACCTTAGAGCACGCATATTCGCAGCGTTAGTTGCGTAACCGGTGTGTGTCATGAGTGTTTCATATGCTGGGAAAATTGGCCCAAAACCCCGGATTCAGGTATCGCGTACCGGGGTTTTGGCCGCCAAACTTCCCTTAAACCAGATTATCCTCGGCGACTGCGTCGAGTCTCTCAATGCATTGCCGCAGAAGAGCGTCGATCTCATCTTCGCCGACCCGCCTTATAATTTGCAACTTGAAGGTCAGCTCACCCGTCCGGACAATAGTCTGGTGGACGCGGTTGATGATGACTGGGACAAGTTTTCCGACTTTGCCGCCTATGATACATTTTCGCGCGCCTGGCTTGGCGCCGCGCGGCGTGTAATGAAAGATGACGCGACCATTTTCGTGATTGGATCCTATCACAATGTATTTCGCGTGGGGTCGATTATGCAGGATCTGGGGTTCTGGATTCTCAACGATATTGTCTGGCGTAAGGCCAATCCTATGCCAAATTTTCGCGGCCGACGCTTCACCAATGCGCATGAGACGATGATCTGGGCGTCCAAAACCGCGACGGCAAAGCACTATACTTTTAATTACGAAGCGCTGAAAGCCGGCAATGAGGATTGTCAGATGCGTTCGGATTGGTACTTCCCGATCTGCACTGGCGCAGAACGGCTCAAGGACGCTGACGGGCGCAAAACGCATCCGACGCAAAAGCCCGAAGCCTTGTTGGCGCGCGTGTTGATGAGCGCATCAAATCCAGGCGACGTGGTGCTCGATCCGTTTTTCGGCACAGGAACCACGGGTGCCGTGGCGCGCCGTCTCGGGCGGGATTTTATTGGTCTCGAGCGTGACCCGCATTACGCTGCTGCGGCGGAGGCGCGCATCAAAGCGGTGACGACATTGCCCTTGAGCACGGTGGTTGCAGCACCGGCAAAGCGCACCGAACCGCGCGTCGCCTTTCTGGCTTTGCTGGAAGCTGGCATGATCCAACCGGGCGTGAAACTGGTGGATGACAAGCGTAGATTTTCAGCGCTGGTTCGCGCCGATGGAACATTGTGCTACCAGAACATCATCGGTTCAATTCACAAGATCGGCGCGCTGGCGCAGGGTCTGCCATCGTGCAACGGCTGGACATTCTGGCATGTGGAAACGCCGCACGGCCTCAAGGTTATTGATGACTTTCGCGGGGCTTTTCGCAGCGAAATGCGCGAAGCAGCGGAATAGGCCGCTTTGTGATTTATCACCGGCCTTTAAGCAAAATTGCTGAGTCTTTTGAGTCGCTTTGGAAGCTTTGCGCAGCTTTTGAGTCCGGCGCATTAGCCGGGTGAGGCTTTACGTGAAGCGAAACCGCAAACTGCGAGTCTTGAGAGTCACTTAGCTAGAAGTCTTGGCAATTTGAGTCACGCGCAGACGATGTTGATCCTATCGTTCATGTGGTAACAGTTTAGCGCCGCGTGGTTAATGTTGCGTCAACATGCAAATCACCTATTCGAACTCGACACTTATGCCTTGCTTGGCACAGGCATGCTCTATGAGTTCGGTTATTTTGGCCAGCGCTTCAAGGCTAATTTCCTCGGCCGCGTGCGGGGGCAGCCAATGGGTTGCGTCGTCAAGCAGAATGAGAATGTCCGGCCCAGCTTCGCCTTCAGGGTCAGCGGCGAATGGCACCTCGCAGGCCTTTTTGCCAAGCGTGACGCGCAGGTGGTTGTGGAGAAATTCAACGCTCATATGCGGCTCCGGATTTCAACACTTTACGCATAACTGACGGCCATGCTTCGTTTTCCATTTTCTCGCGCGGCACCCATCTATATGGCGGCGGCGCGGACGTTTCGGTATCGACAGTGGCAGTGAAAACCAGCAGTTCCAAGGCAAAATGTGT
>JANXSV010000043.1 GCA_025356505.1 Methylovirgula sp. | reverse complement strand
ATGTGGTGCCTACAGGCTTGATTTTGTTCTGGCTATTATATGTCTGCCAAATCAATCTCGGCTTCTACTTGCTATGTGTGGTTTACCCGGCAACATCGCTGATGCTGCTGCGCTCCTTTGCTGAACATCGTGCCGCAGATGTGCAAAAAGAGCGGACGGCGATTGTTGAAAACGCCGGAATTTTTGGATGGTTGTTTCTGTTCAATAATCTTCATTGTGCGCACCACGAAGACCCGACTATGCCATGGTATGCCATTCCTGCATGGTATCGCGAAAACCGCGCGCGTCTGTTGCAAGAAAATGGCGGCCTTGTCTATCAGGGCTATGGCGAAATCGTGCGGCGCTATCTGCTGCACCCGCACGATGCGCCGCTCCACCCGCTGCTCCGCAAACAGGTGTGAACGTATTTAGCGCCGTGAGCCGGAGCGGCGCTCGCAACTTCGTAACCCTGCCCCTCCCCGTCAAAACAGGGAGGGCGCCGGTCGGTTCAGGACAGGCTCGCAGTGAAGCGCTGAATTTTCTGGCAGGCATCTTCAAGCAGGGCTGTTGACGTAGCATAGGAAATGCGAAAATTCGGCCCAAGACCGAAGGCCGAACCATGCACGACAGCGACGCCCTCGGCCTCGATCAATGCGGTGACAAAATCCTCATCGGTTTTGAGGGTCTTTCCGGTTGGTGTTGTCTTTCCCATGGCCTCCGCGCACGAGGGGTAGACATAAAACGCGCCTTCCGGCATCGGGCATTTTATATATTTTGCCTGATTGAGCATCGACACGACGAGGTTGCGGCGCTCTTCGAAGGCCTTACGGAAGATCGGCAGATGGGCTTGCGTGCCGTTCAGAGCCTCGACCGAAGCCCATTGCGCAATGGAGCAGGCTCCCGAGGTTTGCTGGCCTTGCACCATATCCATCGCCTGGATAAGCTTGAGCGGACCTGCCGCATAGCCGATACGCCAGCCGGTCATGGCATAGGATTTTGAAACGCCGTTCATTGTGAGCGTACGGTCATACAGGCCTGGCTCAATTTGCGCAGGAGTCGTGTAGACGAAATCTCCGTAGATAAGGTGCTCGTACATGTCGTCAGTCAAAATCCAGACATGCGGATGCCGCATCATGACATCGGTGATCGCCTTTAACTCGGCATGGGTATAGGCGGCGCCGGACGGATTTGACGGCGAGTTAAGCACCAGCCATTTGGTGCGCGGCGTGATTGCGGCTTCCAAGTCGGCAGCTTGAAGCTTGAAGCTGTTTTCCATGGTGGTGTTGACGAACACCGGTGTGCCGCCACACAGCAAAACCATGTCCGGGTAGCTCACCCAGTAAGGCGCTGGAATGATAACTTCATCGCCGGAATTCATGGTGGTGAGGAAAGCGTTATAGAGGATTTGCTTGCCGCCGGTGCCGACAATGGTCTGATTGACCTTATATTCAAGGCCGTTTTCGCGCTTGAACTTGGCGGCAATAGCTTCGCGCAGCGGCACAATGCCGGCGACCGGAGTATATTTTGTCTCGCCGCGGCGGATGGCATCGATGGCAGCGTTTTTGATATTATCCGGGGTGTCGAAGTCCGGTTCACCGACAGAAAGGCTGATGATATCACGCCCTTGAGCTTTCAGATCCCTTGCCTTCTGGGTGACGGCGATGGTGGCAGAGGGCTGCACGCGGGACAGGGCGTCGGCGAAGAAAGCCATTGGGTGTCTCCAGAACTTGAAAGCGGATAGGGGCAATTTCCGGCGCGACAATAGTTTCACGCGGCGCGGGGTGCAACGGGAAAATCATACGACATGCGGGAGATTGCTGCCGGAAGGGATAGCTACCCCTCCCCTACAGCCTTTGTAATGCCCCGCCGCAAGATGAACGGGGTTGTAACGGGTGCTGTTCTGAAACTTGTTTCAACGTGTCTCGTAGCTGATGTGTGCAAGCGCACAGCGGTCCGGAACCTTTTCGGGTTTGTTCGCGTTATTGGCACAGAGGAACATACAATGTCTATTCGCAAAAATATCGTTACATTTGATGCACATCACTCCGGCTACGATCTCCCGCCGATGGCAGGTGTGGCGCAACAGCAGTTCACCATGTCGCTTCTGGTGCTGGCTATTGCTTCCGTGGCGTTCATTATGTTCAACCTTTTTCACTTTATTGTCGCATAGGTGCTGACAAAACGCCTCGTACCGCCTTATATGGCTGAAAAACAACCCCTTTTGCGGGTGTCTTTTCAGGGCGGAAGCGAACATGGCGAAAGTAAGCAGTTCTAGTATTGTCTCCCCTCAGGCGCTGGTGGGGCTTACACCGCAGAGCGGTGACCTTAGCGCAGCGGCAGTGCCTGGCATTTCCCACTTCCATTTGGCTAACGGCCTCGAAGTTGTGGTGATCCCCGATCTCCGGGCTCCTATCGTTACGCACATGATCTGGTATCGTAATGGGTCTGCTGATGATCCGATGGCGAAGTCCGGTATTGCGCATTTTCTTGAACATTTGATGTTCAAAGGTACAACGAAAAATCCGCTGGGTGCCTTCTCCGAACTGGTCGCGGAACTGGGCGGTCAGGAAAACGCCTTCACGTCCAATGATTTCACGGCCTACTACCAGCGCATTGCCAAGGAGCATCTTGGCAAGATGATGGAGCTTGAGGCTGATCGCATGATCAACCTGCGATTGACCGATGAAGTGGTTGCGCCGGAACGCGATGTTGTCTTGGAAGAGAGGCGGATGCGCACGGACTCCGATCCGGCATCCGAACTCAACGAGGCGGTTCAGGCTGCTCTTTTCACCCGGCATCCCTACGGCACGCCGGTTATCGGCTGGGGTCATGAAATCGAAGATCTTGGGCGCCAGGACGCTCTTGACTATTATCAGCGCTTCTACACGCCCGAAAATGCGGTTTTGATTGTTGCCGGTGACGTTATCGAAGCGGATGTGAAGCGGCTCGCTGAATCGACTTATGGCATGATTGCCGCGCGTGGCGAGGCGCCGCATCGCAAGCGTCCAAAAGAGCCAGCGGCGCGCACCCACAAGCTTGTTACCCTGCGTGACGAAAAGGTGGAGCAGCCGAGCCATCAGCGCGTGTACCTCGTTCCGTCCTATACAACGGGGGGCAAGGCCACAGGTGAAGCGCTCGAAGTTCTGGCACATGTGTTGGGCGGCGGGCCAACCAGCATCCTATACAAGGCGCTAGTTGTTGACCAGAAAATAGCCGTTGCGGCCGGGTCCTATTATTGGGGTCAGGCTTTGGATGACACGCGCTTTTTCATCTATGCGATGCCGAGCGAGGGCGTGACGCTTGAGGCGCTTGAAGAAGCGATTGATGGGGTCATGGCAGAGGTTTTTGCTAGAGGTATCGACGAAGGCGATTTGGCACGCGCAAAAACAAGGCTGGTTGCCGATGCGGTTTATTCACGCGACAACCAAACCGAGTTGGCGCGGTGGTATGGCGTGGCTTTGACGACGGGGCAAACTGTCGAAGATATTCAGCAGTGGCCCGAGCGTATCGACGCTTTAAGCGCCGCAGATATTAAGGCGGCAGCCGCGAAATATCTCGATCGGGCATGCTCTGTCACCGGATTTTTGCTGCCAGCCGCATAGTTCGCACATTTGATGAACTGGATTTTTGACGAGGAACGGGATTTTTAATGTCTGATGTTAAAACAAAATCGCGGGCCTCGACGGTCCAGCAGATTGTCACAGCAAGCGGTATCCGCGCGTGGCTGGTGGAAGACTATGCCGTTCCGCTGATCGCAGTTGAGTTCTGTGTGGACGGAGGCGCGGCACAGGATACGGCAGGCAAGTCCGGTTCGGCTGGCATGTTGGCGGGACTGCTCGATGAGGGTGCCGGAAAATTTGACTCCGAAGGCTTCCACGAGCAACTGGACAATTATGCCATCGAAATGTCGTTTGGCGCGGGATATGACTACTTTTCTGGCCGGATGCGGGTGTTGACCAAGCATTTTACTCCGGCTTTCGATTTGCTCAAGCTGGCATTGAATGATGCAACCTTGGCAGAAGAGCCGCTTGAGCGGGTGCGGGCGCAGATGATCGCGGGCATCAAGCGCGATGCCCATGACCCTCACCATTTGGCCAATGAAGCCTGGCGCGAGCTGGCCTATGCCGATCACGCCTATTCGCGCGCGTCAGATGGGACATTGGACAGCGTTGCAGCGTTACAGCGGGGCGACCTCACCCAATTGCGGCATAATTGCTTTGCGCGTGACAGCTTGCATATCGCTGTTGTCGGGGCGATCAGCGCCGCGGATTTGAGCCGACATCTGGATGACGTGTTTGGCGCATGGCCGGAAAAAGGCTCGCGTTCTGTGGTGAAGGATGCAGGTCTGAATGGACTGGGACTGCGCAAAATCGTCGAAGTGGATGTGCCGCAGGCAACAATCCAGTTTGGTATGGCTGGCATCAGCCGCAAAGATCCCGACCACGTGCCGGGGTTTGTGGTCAACCATATCCTGGGCGGCGGCGTGTTTTCGGCGCGGCTGTTTCGCGAAGTGCGCGAGAAGCGCGGCTTGGCTTATTCGGTTCACACATCGCTCTCCACATCCAAGCATAGTGCGCTGTTTATCGGCAGCACATCGACCAAGAATGAGCGCGCGATGGAAAGCCTGTCGGTGATCGAGGATGAAATTGCCAAGATGGCGGCAGATGGACCAACTGAGGAAGAGCTGGTTTCGGCCAAGAAGTATCTCACCGGGTCTTATGCGTTGCGCTTTGATACTTCGAGCAAAATCGCCAGCCAACTTAATAATTTGCAGTCGGAAGGCTTCGAACCCGGCTATCTCGATCAGCGAAATGCGATGATCGATGGCGTTACGATGGTAGAAGCAAAGCAGGTGGCCAAGCGTTTGTTCGAAGGTAAGAAGCTGCTTGTTACAATGGCGGGTAAGCCAGAAGGGGTGTAGGTTCTGCCCCGAATCGGAGGGTAGTTCCCCAATGTCTGTGCGCCGCCTCGACCCGATATTGATTGACCGCATCGCCGCCGGCGAGGTTGTCGAGCGGCCTGCATCAGTTGTCAAAGAACTGGTGGAAAACGCCCTCGATGCCGGCGCGAAGCGGGTTGAAATCGTCCTTGGCCGCGGCGGCTGCGACCTTATCCGGGTGATTGACGACGGCATGGGCATGATCGCCTCCGACCTTGCGCTGGCGGTAGAGCGCCACGCGACGTCTAAAATCCCTGATGGCGATTTGTCGAACATCGCAACGCTCGGTTTCCGCGGCGAAGCCCTGCCGTCGATAGGGTCTGTATCTTTCCTCACCGTGACATCGCGGGCGCGCGGTTCAGACCTTGGTCATGCCATTCATGTTGAGGGCGGCGTCAGGCAAGCCGTGCATCCCGTCGGCTGCAACGGAGGTACGCGGGTGGAGGTGCGCGATTTATTTAGCGCCACTCCAGCACGGCTCAAATTTCTCAAATCGGAGCGTTCCGAAGCGCAAGCGGTGGTGGATGTGGTCAAGCGTCTGGCAATGGCGCATCCGGGGGTGGGCTTCTCTTTGTCCGGGGACGGCTTCACCGCCTTGAATTATGCGGCTTGCGCGCGGGAAGGCGGGCATTTGCAGCGCCTGGGACAGGTTCTGGGAGCGGAGTTTCGCAACAATGCCTTGCCGGTTATGGCAGGCCGCGAGGGGCTGGCCTTGTCCGGTTTTGTCGGCCTTCCGACATTTCACCGCGCCAATGCGCAGGCTCAGTATCTATTTGTGAATGGCCGCCCGGTCAAAGACAGGCTGCTCAACGGGGCTGTGCGCGCCGCCTATATGGATTATCTGCCCTCTGACCGGCATCCGGTGGTGGCGCTATTTCTCGACTGCGACCCGCATTTTGTCGATGTGAATGTGCATCCAGCAAAAGCGGAAGTGCGTTTCAAAGATTCCGGTCTGGTGCGCGGCATGATTATTGGAGCGTTGCGCCAGGTTTTGGCAGGGGCGATGCACCGGGCGACGTCCACCGGAGGCGATAGGGCGTTCTCAGTTCTTGCAGCTCAGGTCGCAGGATCACAAAGCCGCGTAGGATCACAAAGCTTTGAAACAATGCCGTTTGAACAGACGGATACTGGTTCAGGTTTTGCGGAGGCGGAGCAGCGCGCGTTTAATGTGCCCGCTTCTGTTGATATGCGGGCCAACTGGAGCGACGAGCGCACATCCAGCCTGCCCTTGGGCGCTGTGAAAGCGCAGGTGCATGACACATACCTGATCGCGCAGACAGCCGATGGATTGGTGATCGTCGATCAACACGCTGCACACGAGCGGCTGGTGTATGAGCGCATGAAGGCGCAGCGCGCCAAAGGCATGATCGCGCGCCAAGTGCTGCTGATCCCGGAAATTGTCGAGCTGGATGAATGGGAGATTGCAGTTTTGCTTGAAAATGCCGGGGCTCTGGAAAAGCTCGGTCTGAGTATCGAAAGTTTTGGTCAAGGCGCTGTCGCGGTGCGCGAGGTTCCTGCGGCAGTAAAAGACGGCGACATTGCCGCGCAAATTCGCGATATCGCCCAGACGCTCAGCGAAGACGGCACTACGCTTGAGCGCAAGCTGGACCATGTGCTGGCTACCATGGCCTGTCACTATTCGGTGCGGGCAGGGCGGCGCATGCGCCCCGAAGAAATGGATGCCTTATTACGTGAAATGGAACGGACACCCGGTTCGGGCCAATGCAACCATGGACGCCCGACCTACATCGCCTTGAAGCTTTCCGACATCGAGCGTCTGTTCGGGCGTAAATAACCCCGCCAGCGTTTAATGCAAAAAAAAAGCCGGGCTTGCGCCCGGCTACGATCGTTGGAGAGGGGAGAACCAACGATTGCTGTTTTTTCGGCAAAGCCGAAACTGGAGGAGAGACAGAGGGATCCTGTAAACAAGTGGAAGGTGAACCTTTGAGCGCAGGTTCACAATCGCTAAAATGTCAGTGCAGTTATGTGATGTCTGCAGGGCTGGTTAATGCCGGTGCCTTAATACCCGGCTGCGCAAATTTTAGCGGTTTGATGGGCTTTGGACGTTAGAATAGCCAGCGCTG
>JANXSV010000040.1 GCA_025356505.1 Methylovirgula sp. | reverse complement strand
ATCTAAGGGCTGGAGGCAGCAGAAACGCGTGAAATGAGCACGCCTTGGGGGGAACCATCCGCGCCTCTGCGGTTGGGCCGCATCGGGGAAACGGACGTAGCTTTCCTGCCTCGCCATGGCGCGGGCCATCATCTTACCCCTTCTGGCATTAACTATCGTGCCAATATCGACGCGATGAAGCAGGTGGGCGTAACTGATCTCATCTCCTTATCAGCTTGTGGCTCATTTCGGGCCGAGCTCTATCCTGGCCTTTTCGTGATTGTCGACCAGTTTATCGACCGTACCTACAAACGCGAGACGTCGTTTTTTGGAAATGGATGCGTTGGCCATGTCTCGATGGCGCATCCAACGTCGTCGCTACTGTCGGAGAGGTTGGTGGCTGCAGCGCAGGCTGCCGAAGTGCCTGTCCATATGGGCGGCAGCTATGTTTGTATTGAAGGGCCACAGTTTTCGTCTTTGGCTGAGTCCCTAAATTATAAAGCAACGGGTTTTGACGTTATCGGCATGACCGCAGCCATCGAGGCCAAATTGGCGCGAGAGGCGGAATTGTCGTATGCCTGCGTGAGCATGGTGACGGATTTCGATTGTTGGCATATCGGCCATGCTGCGGTGGATGTTGCAGAGGTCGTGCAGGTCATGCACCAAAACAGAGGCGCAGCTCATCGGCTGATTTTGCAGCTGCTCACCAACTTTCCTTCGCAGCATGAAGTCTGTCTGCAAGGCTCAAACAGTGCGCTTGATCATGCTATTATGACGGCGAAATCAGCCCGAGATCCGGAGTTGGTGGCAAAATTGGCTACCATCGCGGGCAGAGTTTTGACAAGGTAGGCCTATGCAATATCTGAAAGACGCTATCCGAACCATTCCGGACTACCCCAAGCCGGGGAACATGTTTCGCGATATCACCACGTTGCTGGGGGATGCGCGCGCCTTTCGGCAGGCTGTTGATGCGCTTGTTCAGCCCTGGGCCGGGACAAAAATCGACAAGGTGGCGGGAATGGAAGCGCGCGGCTTTATTATTGGTGGCGCGGTCGCACATCAGCTCTCGTCCGGTTTTGTGCCCATTCGAAAAAAGGGAAACTGCCTCACACGACTGTGCGGATTGCATTTAGCCTCGAATACGGCCTTGATGAGATGGAGATGCATCAGGACGCTGTTAAGCCGGGTGAGCGTGTGATTTTGGTTGATGACCTCATCGCAACAGGCGGCACCGCAGAAGGCGCCTGTAAGCTCCTCAAGCAAATTGGCGCGGAAGTCATCGCCGCCTGTTTCGTGATCGACCTGCCGGAACTTGGCGGTGCGCAGAAAATTCGCGCCATGGGCATTCCGGTTCAGAGCCTGGTCGAGTTTTCCGGCCACTGAGTTTTAGCGGTTGAAGGTCCAGACGCGGTTTGCGAGGAAATTCCAGAACATGACGATGAGGGTGGTCAGCACCTGCGCCAGCAGATAATGCCAGCCCAAAAGGGTGTTAAAGCCGTAGTTGAGCAGGAATGTGAGCGCAAAGCCAAAGCTCGCCACGGCGAAGAATCTCGAAAAGGCAGAGCCGTGGCTGCGTGTGGTGCCCTTAAAGGTGTGATTGCGGTTGAGCAGATAGGACGTGATCGCGCCGCCAACAAAGCCAACCAGAGTGGCGGGGATAAAGCGCCAAGAATATCCCTCCTTTAGCGCAATCAAAATACCAAAATGCACGGTGGCAGCGATGATACCGACGATGAAAAAGGCAATGAACTGCCGGAGAATGGGCGGAAAAGCGACGTTGCTCATACCGGGATGCGCACAGTCGCGCGTAGGCCTTTAAGCGGGCTGTCGCTGAGGCTGATGTCGCCGCCATGCGCACGGGCGATGTCCCGGGCAATAGCCAAGCCAAGCCCTGTGCCACTTTCGTCCTGGTTTCGTGCCTCATCCACACGAAAAAACGGGCGGAATACGTCTTCGCGCAAGTCTTGCGGAATGCCCGGACCATCATCGTCAATGGTGATGTAAAGATGCGCTCCGACACGCTCAGCGGCCAGTGCAAGCCTTTCGCCGTAACGCTGTGCGTTTGTGACCAGATTTGACAGGCAGCGCTTGAAAGCGAGCGGCCGTACCGTGACCGTGGTTTCGCCAGAAACGGAGATCTGCGTGACATGACCGTCACGCTCGGCGTCTGATTTCAATTCTTCGAGCAGGGCGCGAATGTCAGTCGCCATTGGAAGCTCGCCGGTGTCGCCTTTGGCAAAAGCGAGGTAGGCCTCCAGCATTGACCGCATTTCTTCAACATCGCGCTGTGCGTCGTCAAGATCGAGTGTTTGGTCCATTAAGGCGAGGGACAGTTTAAACCGGGTTAGAATGGTACGCAGATCATGGCTGACCCCGTTGAGCATCGCGGTACGTTGCTCGATCGTGCGTTCAACCCGTTTTTTCATCTCAAGGAAAGCAAAGCCTGCCTGGCGCACTTCGCGCGCTCCGCCAGGCATATAGTCATGGTCGCGGCCCTTGCCAAAATCTTCCGCAGCGCGCGCCAGCCGCAAGATTGGCCGTATCTGATTGCGAAGAAAGGCAATTGCCACTGTGAGCAAGACCAGCGACGTTCCAAGCATCCAGATGATAAAAATGTGAGAATTTGAGACATAGGCGGAACTTCGCGGCGCGACAAAGCGCATGACCGCACTGTCGTATTTAATCCGGATATCTACCTGCCGGGTGCTTGAGATCGTGTCCAGCCAGAACGGCCGTTTGATCTGCTTGGCAATTTCGGTGGAGAGAGCGTTGTCTAAAAGTGAGAAAAATGGTTTGGGCAGTAAAGCAGGCAGATCCTGACCTTGAAGCAGCTGAAACTCCATGTTCCAGCGGTTTCGGGCGACACGTTCCAGGACCGCTAAGTTTTCAACGGAAGGGTTTTGGCTATAAATGTCCAGTAAAGTACCAATGTCTTGGGTCAGTCCTGCCGAAAGCTTGTTTGTGACAGACTGCCAGTGGCGTTCCATGAAGAAGTAGGCGACGGCTGTTTGTAAAATCACCATCGGCACGATCACAATAATCAATGATCGGGCGTAAAGCCCTTTTGGCAACAGGTCGGCAAGGCCTCTGGTGAATTTAAACCAGCGCAGGCGCAAAACTCGGCGCAGACGAAGACTTTCGCCCGGTGTCAGCTTGGTAAAGGGCAGCGACCAGGTCACGTCAAGGATCGATCAAAATGCGGTATCCGGAGCCGCGCACTGTTTGCAGGTAGAGCGGATTGGCCGGATCTATTTCTATTTTGCGGCGCAGACGGTTGATCTGGACATCGACAGTGCGCTCGGAGCCTGCTTCGGCGTCGGAACCCAAATCATCCCTCGAAACGGTTTCGGACGCATTGTCCAGTAATTTACGCAGGATGTCTTTTTCGCGTTCGGTGAGGTGGATGATCTCGTCGCCGCGCTTAAGGTCGCCGCGATCAAAATGGAAGGTAAATGCGCCGAAGCGGGCGGTTGAGCGCGCTGCGGATACAATATGGGGTTCGGTACGGCGCAATAGAGCGGCGATGCGGAGGCTCAATTCGCGCGGTTCGAAAGGCTTGCCCATATAGTCATCGGCACCGGCTTCAAGTCCGCGCACCCGGGCTTCCGTCTCTCCCAAAGCCGACAGCATGAGGATTGGCACGGCGGAATCCACACGCAGGCGCGCGGCAAAACTCAGGCCGGATTCCCCCGGCATCATTACGTCCAGAATGATAAGGTCGAAGGCAAAGCCTTTCAGCCGCGCAGTGGCTTCGGCAACGTGCTGCGCCGTAGTGACCCGATAGCCTTCGCCGGTGAGGAACCGTGATAGCAAAGCGCGAATACGGCTGTCATCATCGACCACGAGGATGTGGGGCGCGTCGTCAAGCGGGACTTTTGCATGAAGCAGCTGGTTCAATCGGTAAATTCCTGTTTCGTGCGCTAAAAATAGGATCCGGGGTTAACCCTATGGTATTTTTATCTTTTCGTCATGCCAAATCAGGCGTTCGACCTTCGATCTCTCGCCTGTGTCTATCATTGCGGTTAAAAATTTAATGGCTGAAGTGTGCGCATTCGGGTCGAGGGTGGCGAGGGCGCGGGCAAAGCGCTCGGACTGCATCTGCGCCAGCTCCATGGCCAGCTTCTTGCCTTTGTTTGTTGGATAGAGCAGGCGCTGCCTCCTGTCGATCACGCCGGAGCGCGCTTCGACATAGGCGGTGTCGACAAGATCCTTCATCACGCGGTTGAGGCTCTGCTTCGTGATTTTCAATATATCCAACAATTCGGCGACAGTAAGGCCAGGCTGCCGGGAGACAAAATGGATGACCCGGTGATGGGCGCGGCCAAAATCCAAGGTGGCGAGAAGCCGATCAGCGTCGCCAACAAAGTCGCGATAGGCGAAGAAAAACAGCTCGATCATATCAAACATCGGCAGCGCGGCACGCTCAGGAGCGCTAAGCGGAGTGCTGTCGGCGGCTGTTTTGTCCTGTGCTGTTCCCCTCAAGTGATGCTGCCTCGTTTTGCTGTGTCCAAACTTGAGATTAAGTCAGCACTATTGACATTGTTTGTGCAAGCGATAATCTCAAAAAAACAAACGCAATGGCCGGTAATTATCCGCGCAAACGCCTTAGCGTCAACCTCAGGGAGTGTTTCTATGTCCGGCCTTTCTTTTGACCAGCGCGAAGGCGTTATTTGGATGGACGGCAAACTGGTGCCGTGGGCGGACGCCAAACTTCATGTGTTGAGCCATGGCTTGCACTATGCTTCCTGCGTGTTTGAAGGCGAGCGTGCTTATGGCGGGAAAATATTCAAATCCACCGAACATTCCGTGCGTTTCCGGCGCAGCGCCGAGCTGTTGGATTTTGAAATTCCCTATAGTGTTGAACAGCTTGACACCGCTAAGGCGATGGTGGTTCAGCAGAATGGCTTTGACAGCTGCTATGTGCGCCCCGTGGCGTGGCGCGGCTCGGAAATGATGGCCGTTGCGGCGCAGAATGCAACAATCCACGTCGCTATCTGCGCCTGGGATTGGCCGAGCATGTTTGATGTGGCCACCAAAATGAAGGGTATTCGTCTCGACATCGCTGATTATCGCCGCCCCGATCCGATGACCGCACCGTGCGACTCCAAGGCCGCTGGCCTCTACATGATCTGCACGATATCGAAACATCGCGCCGAGCGCAAAGGCTATGCTGATGCCATGATGCTTGACTGGCAAGGACGGGTGGCGGAATGCACCGGCGCGAACATCTTCTTCACAAAGGATGGCGCAATTCATACGCCGATGGCCGATTGTTTTCTCAACGGAATCACCCGCCAGACGGTTATCGCGCTGGCGCGGTCGCAGGGCATCGAAGTGCATGAGCGCCGGATTATGCCGGAAGAACTCAGCAGCTTCAACGAATGTTTCATTTGCGGGACGGGGGCGGAAGTGACACCGGTTTCTGAAGTGGGCTCATTCAAGTTTACGCCGGGAAATTTGTCGCGGTCTTTGATTGAAGGCTATTCGGCAATGGTAAACGCTTAAGCAGGGCAGACTGGCTTGCGCACATCTGCTTGCGCAAATGCAAGTTGGTAACATTTTATCTGGCCGACTTGCGGTAATATATTGCCTTAATTTCAGATTTTTCTGGCCGATTTTTTTAGGCCGGAAATAATTTTATCGTTTTATATCAGTGGCTTAGTAAACCAGCGTTTGGCCATTTCCTTCGCGGAGCTCGGCCAAAGTCGGCCAAAATGTTTATTTGGCTCGAAGCGCGCGGGTGAGCGACAGAGTTAGCGCGATGCCGGTCAAGGCCACTGCCGAGACCAAGGTGCCACCGCCGACCCAGCCGAATTTGCTGAACAGAAAAGCAAAGATCGGTGTACCGGAAAAGGTGCCGACATTGCCAAATTGGGCAATGGCTCCATAGGTGAGCGTGGCCCGCTGCGGGGTTGGCGCGACTGCGGGGAGGTTGGCGAAGATAAAGCCCGGCACCATGCCAAAGCCAGCCATCATTATAAGAGCGAAGCCGATCAGCGCGGCGTTCTGCGGCTGGACGATAAAGACGCCAACGCCACCGATGGCGATTGCAGCATATGCCAGGCTTAGTCCCCAGAGCATCGGCACGCTGTAGCGCACCATGATACCGGACCCCAGAGTGAAAACAAGCGTGATAAGCGCGGCAAAACTCATGAAAGAACCGGCGCCCTCCGGGCTCCAATTTTGCACCTCGAGCAAAAAGCGGCCAAGGAAAGTCAGC
>JANXSV010000020.1 GCA_025356505.1 Methylovirgula sp. | reverse complement strand
GCGCATGGCGTTGGGCTTTGGCTGCCGCCTGCGCCAATTGTTGAGGGTGCGGCAATGTCAAAGGGCACGCTCGGCCCGCCGGTGATGGTGTTGCAGCAAATGCTGGCGCGCTACGGCTACGCCACGCAACTGAACGGCACTTATGACGACCGTCTTGAGGCTGTTGTCGCCGCGTTCCAGCGCCACTTCCGCCCTGCGCGGGTGGACGGCGTGGCGGATAGATCAACGCTGGAAACGCTGCGGGCCTTGCTCGCCGCGATTTAGGCGCCTCTTGATTAAGCGGCTTGGAGCGCCTCATTTGGCCGCAAGCCCAGCAGATGGCAGATAGCGTAGACCAGATCGGCGCGGTTCATCGTATAAAAATGAAAATCCTGCACGCCGCGATCAACCAGATCGATCACCTGTTCGGCTGCCACAGCCGCGGCAATCAGCCTGCGGGTGGCGGCATCATCGTCCAATCCTTCAAACCGGTCGGCCAGCCATTGCGGTACGCTTGCGCCGGTCTTTTGAGCAAAATTTGCCGTTTGACGGAAGTTTTGCACCGGAACAATACCCGGAATGATCGGGATTGGAATTCCTGCGGCACGAACGCGGTCGAGATAGCGGAAATAAAGGTCGTTTTCAAAAAAGAACTGGGTGATGGCCATATCCGCCCCGGCATCGACCTTGGCCTTCAGCACATCAATATCCGCTTGCCATGATCCACTTTCGGGGTGGCTTTCGGGATAGGCCGACACGGCAACATTGAAATTGCCGATTTTCTTGATACCGGCAACCAGCTCGGCGGTGGTTTGATAGCCGCCGGGGAAAGGTTCATAGCGCGCGCCGACCCCGCCTGGCGGATCACCCCGCAGCGCCACAATACGCCGCACGCCGGCAGCCCAAAATGCGCGCACAATGTCATCGACTTCGGCGCGCGTGGCACCAACGCAGGTGAGATGCGCTGCGGGGGCCACATTTGTTTCACGCACGATGCGCGAAACCGTGTTGAGTGTGCGCTCACGCGTGGAGCCGCCAGCGCCATAGGTTACGGTTACAAATTCGGGCTGCAGCGGTGTCAGGCGGTTGATCGCCTCCCATAAAGCCGGTTCAGCTTCGGCATTCTTGGCCGGGAAAAATTCGAAAGACACACGCACCGTGCCCCAGGCGTTGCGGCTTGGCCGCAAAGAGCTGACGCGCACTGAACTTAGAGATTCTGTGTGAGGGGTACGAATAATTGGAGACATCATGCAACCTCCGCACGCGGCGTAACATCGGCAATGAAGCGCGGATCACGCCCCACCCAGATTGAAACCGTCAGTTTTCCGGCGTTTGATTTGGGTTCCCCCGCCTTGGACGTTGACGACTTCAAATCGAGGTGGCCGTCGGACTTCAAACCGGCATCACGCATGAAGCCATCGATTTCATTTTGCGCAAATCCGAGACGCCGGTGTGCATGTTGATCGCGCAGCACTTCCTCGGTATGCGGGGCAAAATCCACAACCACCAGACGTCCCTGCGGACGAAGCGCCCGGGCGGCCTCCCGCAGGGCGCGGGCCGGATCGTCCAAATAATGCAGGACCTGATGCACGATCACCAGATCATAGGCGTCGCGTTCAACAGGAAGCGAATAGAGATCACCCTGCCGCAACTGCACATTACGCAGCCCGGCTTTTTCAAGGTTGACCCGCGCCACTGCCAACATGGCCGGGCTTTGGTCAACGCCCACAGCGCGCACGGCCAGCGGCGCAAACAGCTCAAGCATGCGGCCTGTGCCGGTGCCAAGATCAAGCACAGATTGCAATGGAGATGTGCCGCAAAGGCGCAACACGGCCTGTTCAACATCGGTTTCTGCAATGTGAAGCGCGCGCAGCTCGTGCCAATTGGCGGCGTGTTCGGCAAAATAGCTGGCGGCTTGGGTGGCGCGGGCCTGCCGCACATCTGCCAAACGGGCGCGGTCAGCGGCGAGCTCCGCATCTTGCGGATCAAGACGGGCGAGAATGTCATGACCAAGCCGCGCCGCAACGCCGCGTTCGGCAAGGCGGAAAAACGCCCAGGCGCCTTCACGGTGGCGCTCGATCAGCCCGGCTTCCAGCAACAGCTTCAAATGGCGGGAGACGCGCGGTTGCGACTGGCCCAGAATGACGACAAGTTCAGAAACTGTCAGCTCAGCCTCAGCAAACAGATGCAAAAGACGCAGACGCGTGGCCTCCCCCGCCGCCTCCAAAGCAGCCAGAACCGCATTCGTCGAGCCCAAAACCTGCGCTGCCATATCACTATCCTTTTAATATAAGGATATGTTTATATCAGAATAGCATTTTTGCAAGAGGTTATTGGGGTAGGTACTTTTTCGGATTGGCGAACAGGCCTTTCACGGCAGACGAGCGTTTTGATCATCACCGCAATGACCATTGCCGTTAGGATCAGCAGCGACGCGCCAAGTAACGCACAAGGATACTCTAGGCCTTTGCCTTGTATTTATACCTGAAATCGCAGTGCGAAGCGCCCTGCATAAGCGTTTGGGTGCGTTTCAGGCTGATATCAGGATTGTAACCCTGACAAAACACGCCGTCGCGGTTGCAGGAGAGCAAGTGGCCGATCTCGCCAAGGCCCATTTCCTTATACATTTCTGAATATTTGCACCGCAGCACATTGTAGTCGAACTCTTCCGCGCTGGCCTTGGCAACCTCGATCACGAGCGCGTCGTCCTGCGTCCACAGGCTTTGCAATTCCTGAAAAGAGAGCAAATCGACATTGTCCGGGGTTTTTGCGGCAAAATGCGCTCCGGCTGCAATCGCCGCCTCGCGAACAACCTTGTCGATAATGTTCTGCGCCTTCGCCGCGCCAAGCTCTGCCTTCATTGCTTCATAAAGCGGCTTGATGATTTCCGCTTCGAGTTTACGGCGTTGCAAAATGCCGATTTCGCCAGAGGTAACAGCGGAGGGCTTGGCCATATTTGTCACGGAGTGTCCCTGATTTTAAATACACTTGTGAAGGTAGATCTGCAAAAATTAGTCCGCAAGCACGATTTTCAAGATCCGCGCTTGTCAAAACGCCTGTGGCATCACTTGTTGCCTATTCCACCACCCATTGGCAGAAATGCGATCCATTCCCGCGCTGTTGCAAATCGAGGTGCAAGTGATCTTGATGGTAACCATCGGAGCCGGGGCCCAGAATGGTGCGAAACTGAAGACAGGCGGAGGATTTCAGGCCCTGAAAAAAGGCAATGTCGGCGCTTTGCCTGGTGATTTCGAACCGGCGTGCGGTGGAGGTTACAAAAGCGCGAATGTCGAGCGCATTTCCGGTGGCGTGTTCACTCATCTTTGCGCCAACGACGCGGTTTCGCCCCCGGCATTCGTAGGCTCCGGCAATTTCGAGTTTTGTTA
>JANXSV010000007.1 GCA_025356505.1 Methylovirgula sp. | reverse complement strand
GTTTTGCCGGTGATGAAACATATCCCTGGCCATGGCCGCGCTTTTGCAGATAGCCATCTCGAACTTCCAGTGGTGCAAACTTCCGCGCAAGAGCTATTTATGCACGACTTCAAGCCGTTCATGGTCAATGCCGACCTTCCCGCGGCGATGACAGCCCATGTTGTTTACACTGCACTTGACCCTAAAAATCCGGCCACCGTTTCGCGCGAGGTTATCCAGACGCACATCCGCGGTACAATTGGCTTTGACGGCCTGCTGATCAGCGATGATCTGTCGATGAAAGCCCTGGGGGGCACGTTCCCGCAGAAGGTCAAGCGCGCTTTAAGAGCGGGATGTGATGTCGTTTTGCACTGTAACGGCGTTATGGAAGAGATGATTGCGGTGGCACAGGCTGCTCCCGCGCTAGGCAAAGCTGCTCACAGGCGTATTGCACGCGCGATGGCTGTCACGCGACATGTGCCAGAGCCGTTAGATGTTGTGGATGCGCGGGCGCGCTTGAAATCGGCGCTTGCACCCTAGCGGTCGGCGCGGCACTCTTGATCAATGGATCTGGAGCTTGCCGAACCTACCGCCAGCGATGAGGCGTTTCACATCGACATTGATGGTTATGAGGGGCCGTTGGACCTCTTGCTTGAACTCGCGCGCAGGCAAAAGGTCGATCTCATCCATATTTCCATTCTTGCGTTGACCGAACAATATCTGCAATTCATCGAGGCCACCCGCAAAATCAGACTCGAACTGGCGGCGGATTATCTGGTTATGGCGGCGTGGCTCGCCTATCTCAAATCCCGTTTGTTGTTACCCGAGCCCCCCAAAGGGGATGAGCCGCAAGCTGCCGAACTCGCCGAGGCCCTCGCGCACAGGTTGAGGCGTCTCGAGGCTATGCGTCGGGCAGCCGAGCGCTTGGTGAACCGCCCGCGCATGGGGAGGGATTTTTTTGCCCGCGGTGCTCCCGAAGAGATGAACGCGCAGACCAAGCCGCTTTACAGCGCAAGTCTTTACGATTTGCTGGCTGCTTACGCTTCCCAACGGCAGAAGCAGGCGCTGTCACGTGTTGTTCTGAAACAGAGGTTTGTCTGGTCCCTGGCTCAAGCGCGCGAAGCCTTGGAGCGCATGATCGGACAAAGCACAGACTGGCTCCAGCTTGAACCCTTCCTCAAAGACTTCGGTCTTGGTGTAGAGGGGCAGCGGACGTTGCTTGCGTCCAGCTTCTCGGCAGCGCTGGAGTTGGTAAAAGAGGGAAAATGCGTTGTGCGACAGGACACGGCCTTTGCTCCGCTCTGGATGCGGCCTAACGTCAGGGCCAAAGCGTCGTGAAAATACAGCCTTTCAGCCTGTTTGATGAAGAGCCAAACCCGGAGCGATTGGCGTCTCGCATCGTAGAAGCCATGCTTTTCGCCTCCGCAGAGCCACTTTCGGAGGCTGAACTATCCTCCCGGCTAAAAGATCCGCACGACATGCACGGCATTTTGATTGAACTGCGGGCGCACTATCAAGGGCGCGGCGTCGAGTTGGTGTGCGTTGCGGATAAGTGGGCATTTCGAACGGCGAAGGACTTGTCTTGGCTTCTGGTTGAGGGAGCCCATGAAGCCAAGAAATTGGGCCGTCCCGCCCTCGAAACACTGGCGATTATCGCTTATCACCAACCGGTTACCCGTTCGGAGATTGAGGATATTCGTGGCGTGCAAGTTGCCAGGGGAACCATAGATGTTCTGCTAGAATCAGGGTGGATACGTCTGCGCGGAAGGCGGCGTTCTCCCGGACGACCTGTAACATATGGCACGACTGCGCAATTTCTTGATCATTTTGGCCTGGAGGCTGTCGGCGATTTGCCCGGCATGGATGAGCTTAAAAGCGCTGGAATGCTCAATGCCAATCTACCGCGCGGCCTGTCAATTCCTGTGCCAAGCGATGACCATGCTTTGCGGGACGACGAAGAAGCCCTCGAAGGACCCTTATTCGATGACTTTCCGAGCGGGCTCGAAGAAGGGTAGCGACAGCCGCCACTCTATGGTCGGCTTTTTACACCGGACCTTGAAAGCTCAAAACTTTGTCGAGAGGGAAGCTGTAGATTTTGCCGGTTTCCTGCCACTCCGGCGCGCATAGCTTTACAATCTGAGGAGCGATGTCCTGCGGGGGGCGGAGCGTCATCGGGTCTTCGCCGGGCATTGCTGCGGCGCGCATGCGGGTGCGCATACGGCCTGGATCGACTGCCATAACGCGCACATTGGTGCCCCTTGTCTCAGCCGCATAGGTGCGCACAAGCGCGTCCAGTGCAGCTTTTGAGGTGGCGTAGGGTCCCCAAAATGGGTTGAACTCCGCACGATTTCCGGCTGCGGAACTCATCATCACCACTCTGCCGCTCTCTGATTGCCGCAGGGGAAGATCCAATGAGCGGAGCAGGCGAAAGTTTGCCGTGACATTGGTGGCCATGACATTTTCGAAATCTTTTGGCTCGACATGTGCCAGTGGAGATATCGGCCCAAGCATTGCACCGTTGGCGACAAAAATGTCCAGCTTGCCCCACCGCTGATGGATGGCGAGGCCGAGCCGATCGAGAGCGGGGAAGTCCGTAAGGCTGCAGGGCACCAGCGTGGCTTCTGCTCCCAGCGCCTTAATCTCATCATCGAGAGCCTCAAGCGCACTTTGGGTCCGCGCGAGGGCAATGACATGCACGCCTGATTTGGCTAGTTCAATGGCGACGGCGCGGCCTATGCCACGCGATGCACCTGTGACGAGAGCAACACGATCAGCCACGCTTAGCTCGCTTCCGCCAGAAGAGACATCTGACCGTGATTGGCCTCGCCTGCAATGTCTGTGAGGGGGGTCGGATAATCACCCGTGAAGCAATGATCGGTATATTGGGGGGCACGATCATTGCGGGCTTTTTCGCCTACGGCACGATAAAGACCGTTGACGGACAGGAAGGCGATGGAGTCACAGCCGATGTAATCACGGATTTCCTCGAGGCTATGTGTGGCGGCAAGGAGGTTGTCACGTTCGGGCGTATCAATTCCATAGAAGTCGGGATACTTGATCGGCGGCGAGGAAATACGGAAATGGACCTCTTTGGCTCCCGCTTCCCGGATCATGCGAACGATCTTCAACGATGTGGTGCCACGTACGATGGAATCATCGAGCAGGATCACACGTTTGCCCTCAATAGCGGCGCGGTTTGCGCTATGTTTGAGCCGCACGCCCATCTCGCGAATACTTTGTGTGGGCTGAATGAACGTCCGACCGACGTAATGATTGCGGATAATGCCAAGTTCAAACGGAATGCCCGACGCCCTT
>JANXSV010000060.1 GCA_025356505.1 Methylovirgula sp. | reverse complement strand
TTCAGCTTTTTGTTCCTGCAGGCTTTGCCCATGGGTTCATGACATTAAAACCCGAAACAGAGGTTACCTATAAAGTCTCGGATTTTTACTCCGTAAAACACGATGACGGCGTGATGTGGAACGATGGCGATGTGAATGTTTCATGGCCGGTTACAACGGGACGCTCCTCGATCCTATCCGAAAAGGACAAAAAACTGCGTCGTCTGAGCGAATTCGTCAGTCCATTTCCATACGACGGTCATCCGCTGGAACAGCTGAAGTTTTGATCGGGAGACACAGATGCGCATCTTAGTTACCGGCGGTGCAGGTTTCATCGGTTCGGCAGTCGTGCGGGACCTCATTGCAAACGGCGATGATGTTTTTGTACTCGACAATCTCACTTACGCGGGAAGTCTCACCTCGTTCAATCAAGTTCTGAACCACAAGAATTTTAAGTTTTTACGCGCCGACATTTGCAATCGAGCTGCTTTGGATCCAGTGTTTGCGCAGTTCCAGCCCCAAGGTGTCATGCACTTGGCGGCTGAAAGTCACGTCGATCGCTCGATCAACAGCGCTGGCGAATTTGTTCAAACCAACATCGTCGGAACCTACACTTTGCTCGAGTCCGCCCGGACTTTCTGGACCGGTTTACCGGCGACCGCTAAATCGGAATTTCGGTTTTTGCATGTTTCAACCGATGAGGTTTACGGCTCGCTCGGAGCCGAAGGTCTGTTTTCCGAAAGCACACCCTACGATCCCTCTTCGCCCTATTCTGCCTCAAAAGCCGCCGCAGACCATTTGGCAAAGGCATGGCAACGTACTTATGGGATGCCGGTGATTGTATCGAATTGTTCCAACAATTACGGGCCATTCCAATTTCCGGAAAAGCTGATCCCTCTGGTCATACTCAATGCCCTGCACACGGAACCGCTGCCAGTCTACGGGGCGGGGACCAATATACGCGATTGGCTTTACGTTGACGATCATGCGCGAGCGCTGAACCTGATCCTGAGGAGGGGCCGGGTCGGCGAGACTTATAATGTTGGCGGGCAAAACGAGCGCCAGAATATTGAAATCGTTCAGTCGATATGTGGTTTGCTCGACGGGTTGCTGCCGGCGACCAAGCCGCACGCCAATCTCATTCGTCATGTTGTGGATAGGCCAGGGCATGACTATCGTTATGCCATCGATGCGTCCAAGCTGGAAAGCGAACTCGGATGGCGCGCCGAGGAAACGTTTGATAGCGGAATCGCCAAGACTGTAAACTGGTACCTTGAAAACGCGTGGTGGTGGCGGCCATTGCGCGAAAAAATCTATTCAGGTGAGCGTCTCGGTCTTATGAAGATTCACTCGTGAGGGTCTTGGTAACAGGATTACACGGTCAGCTTGTGTCCGCACTTAAATTGCGCTCCACGGCGCAGTTTGACGTGGTTGCTGTGGGTCGGCCGACCCTAGATCTTTCGACGGCGAAAAATATCGCTCCACTGTTGCGCGCCTATGCGCCTGATGTTGTAATCAATGCGGCAGCATATACCGCGGTGGATCGTGCGGAAACCGAGCCCGAGCCAGCGTTCTCAATCAATCACCATGGCGCAGGCGCAGTGGCAAAGGCTGCTCATGATCTCTGGATCCCGATCATTCAGGTTTCGACCGACTATGTGTTTGACGGCACCTCTACGCGTCCATTGTTGGAAAGCGACCAGACAAATCCGCTCGGTGTCTATGGGGCCAGTAAGCTGGCAGGGGAGATTGCGGTTGTGGCCGAAAATCCTAATCATGCAATACTTCGCGCATCTTGGATCTATTCGCCATTCGGCTCAAATTTTGTGAGAACTATGCTGCGCCTTGCAGAGACCCGCAGTGAGATTCGTGTCGTGGCCGATCAGTTCGGGACACCGACATCGGCCTTGGATTTGGCAACAGCAATCGAAATGGTCGCCTTAAGACTTGTTCGCGAGCCTGAAAATGTTGCCTTGCGAGGCACCTTTCATATGACCGCGTCTGGCGGGCCTGTATCTTGGGCAGAGTTTGCTGCGGAAATTTTCAAGCAATCGTCTAGCCGCGGTGGGCCTGCGGCGCATGTGACAGCTATCCCAACTTCCGAGTATCCCACGGCCGCAAAGCGTCCGTCATACTCATGTTTAGATGGCGGTAAACTCGCGGCAACACATGGCGTATTGCTTCCAAATTGGAAAGAGGGCCTCGAAAAGGTTATGTCTCGCCTCGCAGCAGGAGGTTTTAAATGAAGGGAATTATTCTTGCGGGGGGCAGCGGCACTAGACTGCACCCAATGACTCTTTCGGTATCGAAGCAAATTCTGCCGATCTATGACAAGCCTATGATTTACTATCCGCTGAGCGTGTTGATGCTAGCAGGTATTACCGAAATATTGGTGATTTCAACGCCGCGCGATTTACCGGTGTTTAGAGAGCTGCTTGGGAACGGCAGCCGCTGGGGCATGGACTTGTCGTATGCAGTTCAGAAAAATCCTGATGGACTGGCCCAGGCCTACATAATTGGTGCGGATTTCGTTGGATCGGGCCCGTCGGCACTTATTCTTGGCGATAATATTTTTTATGGCCACGGACTGGTTGATCTTTGCCAAGCTGCTGCCGGTAGGGAAAACGGGGCCACTGTCTTTGCCTATCAGGTGCAGGATCCGGAAAGATACGGTGTGGTGGAATTCGACGCAAACCGACGCGTGATCTCAATTGAGGAGAAGCCCGAAAAGCCGAAGTCAAAGTTTGCAATTACAGGTCTTTATTTTTACGACGGGGAAGCCGTCGAAATTGCCCGAAGCTTGAAGCCGTCGGCGCGGGGGGAGCTGGAAATTACAGATATAAACAAAGCCTATCTGCGCAGTGGACGTTTGGCGGTCGAAATCCTCGGCCGAGGCTTTGCCTGGCTCGATACAGGAACACCGGAATCGCTTTTAGACGCGGCGACTTTTGTCCGAACGTTGGAAAAACGCCAAGGCGTTCGGATTTGCTCTCCGGAGGAGATCGCCTATCGCAACGGGTTGATCTCCCGAAATCAGCTTGCAAGATTGTCCGAAGAACTGGGTAAAAGCGGATACGGCCAATATTTGCGAGAGCTTGCAGAAGAAAAGTGACAAATTCAAGCGAGAGTTGCCTTTAACTCCCTTGCCAATTATGGCTTGGCAATAACTCCCTCCTCTATGCTTCGCCTAGGCGTGGAACGTGAAATCAGCGCTTAGTCCCGCGAGCGTGGTCTTGGTAATTCCGAGTAAGGTAACCTGATCGCCATTCAGACCGGTAATGATCGTATTATTTCCAGAAGTGGTCGCCCCGCTTAGTACGGCAGCGAAGTTGGCAAATTCGCTCGTGGAAAACGAAATTGTGTCGTGTCCTGCGCCCGTGGTGTGGCTCGCAAAATCAGTGATGATTTCGTGGCCATAATTGGACGACAGCACGAAAGTTTCGCTATTCCCTGTCCCGGTAAAAGTGTCATTGAGGATGCTGTTCAGCGAGACGCCGTCCATTCCTGCAGCAATTAAATGCGTGCCGTCATCATTTGTGGTCGTGATGCTGGTCCACTGACCCGTACCGGGGTGATATCCCACGTAGGCAATTGTCGCCCAAGAAGCGGTGTTCCCCGTGTCAGTGTACGTAA
>JANXSV010000437.1 GCA_025356505.1 Methylovirgula sp. | reverse complement strand
AGGGGGAAAACGTGGCAAATCAATATTTCGAGGTCCTAGACCCAAGGTTCGGCAAGTTGTTCAACGGCTCGGTGCACGTTGAGAAACTTTGGACAGGCGCGCGCTGGGCGGAAGGCCCCGCCTATTTTCCTGCTGGGAAATATCTGATCTTCTCAGACATTCCTAATAACAGGACGATTCGTTTTGATGAAACGGACGGGTCGGTATCGGTATTTCAGCAACCCGCCAATAACCAGAACGGCCACAGTGTTGACCTTGAGGGGCGCTTGATTTGCTGTGAACATCAGGCGCGCTGTGTGTCGCGTGTTGAGCATGACGGCTCGCGCAAGGTTCTGGCGAGCCACTATCAGAGCAAACGCTTGAATTCACCCAACGATGTCGTGGTCAAATCTGATGGAACGATCTGGTTCACGGACCCGACTTATGGCATCGACACAGACTACGAAGGCGATTTGGCGGCAGAGGAAATCGGCGGCTCCTATGTCTACCGCTATGATTCGAGGAGCGATGTGCTGAGCGCGGTTGCAACTGATTTTGTGCGTCCGAACGGCTTGGCTTTTTCTGTTGATGAGAAGCATCTTTACATTGCAGATACCGGATTTAGCCATGTCGAAAACGGCCCAAAACATATTCGCGTTGCGGCTGTTAGCGCCGATGGCGCCAGCCTTGGCACGGCAAAGCTCTTCGCAGACTGTACTGTCGGGTGCTTTGATGGCTTCCGCTTCGACACGAACGGCAACTTGTGGACTTCCGCCGGAGACGGGGTGCACTGCTATGCACCCGACGGCGCGCTGTTAGGCAAAATACATATCCCAGAAGTGGTGGCAAACCTGACATTTGGTGGCATCAAGCGAAACCGGATGTATATTTGCGGCACGACGTCGCTTTACGCCGTATATCTCAATGCTCACGGCGCGAGTTGGCCGACATAAAACGCGCGCCTTAGCGATGCTAAGAAATTGGCGGCAGATGCAGCCGCATGATTTCAATATGCGGGCAGCGGTCCATGATGACCTCTACCCCGCGTGCCTTGGCCCGCTCGGCCGCCGCTTGATTGATAATTTCGAGCTGCATCCAGATGACTTTCGGAAGTGAGTTCAGCGCGAGGCACTCGTCCACGACCAGACCCGCTGCCGCCGGATTGCGGAAAATATCGACCATATCTATCGGATGTGGCACGTCGGCAAGGCTGGCATAGACGGGTATGGCACCAATTTTGCCTCCTGCCAGACCGGGATTGACCGCCACCATGTGATAGCTCTGCCCTGCCAGAAAGTTCATCACGCCGAAGCTGGCCCGGGCGGGATTACTGGACGCGCCGACAACGGCGATCGTGCGAATTTCTGTAAATATGCAGCGTATCAAACTGTCCGGATAAACAAGGTCTTGGGCTGCCATGATGATCTCCGAAAAGCGAAGTATTACTCCCCAAACGGTTGAAATGAAACTAGACTTGCATGATGTGGAAGCTGGTCTTTGTTTGCATATGCGTTTGCCTTTTGGCTGCCTGCTGCGCTGGGATTGATGACGATATGGCGCGTGCTTGCCGGATTGCTATTCCGGCGCTTGAGCGCGACGATACGCGCGTCGCTATCACCAACCAGTCCGGCCAAGCGTCACCGGAAGACGAAACCTACCAAGTGACCATAAAATATCTTGTCACCCGTTCGAGCGGTGAGGAATTGCGGCGCAGTGTTGAGTGTCTTTACGAGACACACACCGGCTTTTCGGCAGCAGATAGGCTGATCCAAGTCACAGGTTTTTCGGGGCAGCTTAGCGACGTGCGGCTCTACATGCTGCGAAGGTTTTGGCTGAAGGCGCGAGAGGGCAGCTTGGAGGACCCCGAGCCGGTGGCGGGACAAAGCCGCGCGTTTGAAATTGGCTTGCCGCTCGCCTATATCGCCCAACAGGCGCTAAACGCGTTGCCGTTGGCAGCCATTTACGGGCTTCTCGCGGTGTCATATTCCCTGATTTACGGGTTGGTGGGGCGAATAAATCTGGCTTTTGGCGAAATGGCGGCGCTTGGAAGCTATGCGGCTGTGATTACACTATTGACCTTTGCGGGGCCGTTTCCTCTGCTTACAGCTGCTATAGCGATTCTGGCCGCTGTTTATGCTGCCGCGTTGCATGGCGCTGTGCTCAGCAGACTGGTTTTTCTGCCCCTGAGCCGCGCCACCGGTCAGCAGGCATTGGTGGGGACAATAGGTCTGGCGGTATTCCTGCAGGAATATCTGCGGCTCACGCAGGGCAATGAACAACGCTGGAGCGCGCCTCTGTTTCACACGCCAATGGCGCTGGCCCGCGCTAATGATTTCATCGTCACCGTGTCACCGGTCGTCATTCTGGTCTCAGTCATCGGCTTATGCGTC
>JANXSV010000435.1 GCA_025356505.1 Methylovirgula sp. | reverse complement strand
CTTTTGCGCCACAAAAAACAGACGCGGATATGTCAAGAGAACCTTACCGTCCGGCTGAACGGTGTAGGCCTTCAAGAGCTCGGCCCGATACCGCTGCAAGAATTCCTGCTGCTCTTCGGGCGACAGCAACTCCAGAAACGGGCGAAGTCCGGACCCTCTAAACCAGTCTACGATGCTGTCAACGCTGTCGAGCGGATGGACGTAAGTGGTTGTCCACAATTGGATGTGCTGGCAGTGAGCGCATAGGATTTGATAATAATCGTCCGCCGGTGCGATCCTTGCCCTGGTTTTGGCAATGGGCACCAGCCTGTGCGCCCATGGTCCATCTGCTGAAATCATGCGGATCAGCGCGTGGGAGGTATCTTGCATATTGTCGGGCATTTGCACGGCAAGGCGGCCTCCAGGGGTCAAATAGTCAATAAAATGGGCCAGCAACAGGTGATGGTCGGTCACCAGATGTAAAGCGGCATTGGCAAAAATCAGATCAACCTTATGTCCGGGATGCCACGATGAAATATCCTGATTGAGGAATTGTGCCGAAGGCACGCGCTTGATCGCGGTTTCCAACATTGCGCGTGAAACGTCGATCCCGACGATATCAGCCTCAGGGAAGCGTTGCCTCAGCAGTTGCGTGCTGTTTCCCGGCCCGCAGCCGAGATCGATGATCGATTTTGGTTCCGGCGAAGCAATCTTGGCAAGCAGGTCTAGAGCGGCCTGAGTGCGTTCGCGGTCAAACTTGAGATAAAGCTCAGAGTTCCAATCGGTCATTGAGAAATCAAATCCTTTGAATCATATCAGTCTATTAAATCGATAGGCTGATACGATGCGATCGGCAATGATTCATTTTGCGCAGGTTTTCACTCTGGCGGCCGCGATCGCCTTCAGCCGCATGGACAACACGTTTCGCAATCTTATCAGTAATTGGCGTCACGCCGCTCCAATTTGGAAACGTCATGGCGAAGGGCGCCGCGCCGCCTTAACCCAGCACCGCCGCCACGGCTTCGCGCGCGAGCTTTTCAACCGTGGCATAATCCTTTGCAGCAAGCGCTGCAGCGGGCAGCATCCAGGAACCGCCAACGCAGATAACATTGTTCAGCGCCAGATATGTCTTGGCTTTCGCGGCATCGATTCCCCCTGTCGGGCAAAACCGCAGATTGGCGAGGGGGCCGCCGATGCTGGCAATGTATTTTGCGCCGCCAGCAGCTTCGGCTGGGAAAAATTTTAGTGCGCTGAAGCCATAATCCATCAGGTTCATGGCTTCCGAGGCGGTGGCAATGCCGGGTAAAAATGGAATTGGCGAGGCGGCAGCCGCTGCGGCAAGCGCCGGAGATGTGCCCGGACTCACCAGAAATTGTGCGCCAATTTTAGCGGCGGCTTCGATTTCTGAAGCCTTGGTGATGGTTCCGACGCCAACTATTGCGCCTTTAACTTGGGCGCTGATCGCTTTAATGGCATCCATCGCCGCGGCCGTCCGCAAAGTTATTTCGAGAACGACGAGCCCGCCTGCTACAAGCGCGTGAGCCTGCGCCAGACCATCCTCGACGCTTTGCACGGTCATAACCGGAATTATTGGCGCTTTTGCCATGATTTCGAGCGTTGCCTTGGTATGCGCGTAGCTGGTCATGAGGGATTTCCGTGTGTGGATGCTTTTTTTATTCAAGCTTTCATAGACCACGACGCTTGACGCGGCAAGCTTGGGCGTAAGAGTCTGTGCGTGGTTAGGGGAACAGTATTGATGCGGACTGAGACGAGAGCAGTGGTAATAGGTGGTGGCGTTGTTGGATGTTCGATCCTGTATCACCTCGCCAAAATGGGATGGAATGACGTCGTATTGCTGGAAAAGTCGGAGCTGACTTCGGGCTCTACATGGCACGCGGCAGGGGGAACCCACACGTTCAACGGCGATGCCAATGTCTCAAGATTGCAGAAATACACACTTGATCTCTATCGTGAACTCGAAACTTTTACGGGCCAGAGTTGTGGCCTTCACGCCAATGGCGGCCTGATGCTTGCCGCTAACCAAGGCGAGATGGATTTTCTGAAGCTCATGGCCTCGCGGGCAAAATATCTCGGCATGGAAACCGAAATGATTCCGGTTTCCGAAGCCAAGCGGCGCAACTGCCTTATCGAAGAGCGGTTTTTCACGGGCGCAATCTGGCGCGCAGATGGCGGCCACTGCGATCCGGCCAGCACGACGCAGGCCTTGGCCAAAGGTGCGCGGCAATATGGAGCGGAAATAAACCGCTTCACCCGTGTGCTTTCTCTGAAACAGCGTCCCGATCATTCTTGGGACGTTGAAACTGACAAAGGCACGATCCATGCCGAACATGTGGTCAACGCGGCAGGGCTATGGGCGCGCGAAGTTGGCCATATGGTGGGTGTTGAACTGCCTGTGTTGGCAATGGAACACCACTATATTGTCACAGAGGCTATTCCGGAGCTGGCCGATCTGGAACGCGAGATCGTCAATACGACCGATTTTTCCGGTGAGATTTACGTCCGGCAGGAAGGCAAAGGTGCGCTGCTAGGCACTTATGAGCAGGCCTGCGTGCCTTGGGCTCCGGTAAAAACGCCGGACGATTTTTCAATGCAATTGTTGCCGGATGATTTTGACAGGCTGGCGCCAGAGCTGGAAGTCGGATTTCAGCATTTTCCCGCAGTGGGGCGGGCCGGTATTAAAAAGGCGATCAACGGACCTTTTACTTTCGCTCCGGATGGCAATCCGCTGATCGGGCCGATTAAGGGATTGCCGAATTTCTGGGTGGCCTGCGCGGTCATGGCAGGGTTTTCGCAAGGCGGAGG
>JANXSV010000407.1 GCA_025356505.1 Methylovirgula sp. | reverse complement strand
TCAAAGCCGAAGCGAGGCAAACGCTCTTTCGTTGCAGCAGTGTCCGCATAGCCGAGGCTGACCAGAAAATTCGCTTCGTAGCGCGTTCCGGCAAAATATTCAGCATTCAATCCAGGCTCATCAAATCCTGACATCGGCCCGGTATCGAGCCCGAGGGCTCGTGCGGCAGCAATGAAAAATCCTGCTTGAAGTGTCGAATTGCGCAACGCAACAGTGCGAACAGCGGTATCGGTGCCGGCAAACCACGGACGCGCGTCAACATGCGGAAAGAGTTTCGGCAAATGCGAGGCGAAATCCATATCAAACGCCAGAATTGCCGTCACGGGCGCATGCATGGTTTTATCCTGATTACCCGCCGACATAAACGGCTTGAGGCGCTGCTTTGCGGCGGCACTTTTCACAAAAACCACACGCAACGGCGAGCAGTTGGCTGAAGTTGGAGCGAACTTCACCAGGTCGTACAACCGGTGCAAAACCTCCTCCGGCACATCCTTGTCAAGCCATGCGTTGGCCGTGCGCGCATGCGTAAAGAGTTGCGCCAAAGTCTCTTGTGATATCAAATTCATGGAACCTCGTCGTTTCTAAAAAAATGTGGCGCGTCCGGCTACGCGGGAAGCTTGCGCAGATCCAACGCGCCGCCCCACATAACCTGCTTAGCACCAAGCATACCAGTGCCTTTGATGCTATTTGCTGTTTTACCCTGCCCGTACTACCATTTTCTGCGCGACTTGGAGACATAGATCGAATGACCGTCACAGAAAGCGGATACCGCCGTTTTGAAAAAATGGCCTTCTTATCCTCGGGCACAGCGGAAGCGGATACTGCCAGACTGCAATGCATCGAGGCCTACGGCAATAGCGAGGCTGAGCACGCCGATGTAATCGTCGCGCTGGGGGGTGACGGATTAATGTTGCAGATGCTGCACAGATTCATGTCCACCGAAAAACCGATCTATGGCCTTAACAGAGGCTCTGTAGGTTTCCTCATGAATGAATTTAAAGTCGAAGGTCTGATTGATCGGCTAAACCAGTCGAAAAGTTCGATTGTCCATCCTCTACTGATGCGGGCGATTCAGGCCAGTGGAACAATTTCCCGCGCCAGAGCCATCAATGAGGTCTCGCTTCTGCGCCAATCCTATCAAGCTGCAAAGCTGCGAATCCTCATAGATGGCAAGGAGCGGCTAGGGGAACTGGTTGCAGATGGCATCTTATTGGCAACTCCGGCGGGTTCAACAGCATATAATCTCAGCGCAAATGGCCCGATATTGCCGTTGAACGCGCCCTTGATGGCCCTTACACCGATTTCGGCATTTCGCCCTCGGCGTTGGCGCGGTGCCCTGCTCCCCGACCGCTGTCAGGTGACAATTGAGGTGCTTGAGCCAGAGAAGCGCCCGGTGGCAGTTGTAGCCGATCATTTCGAGCTTAAAGCGATCATACGCGTTGAGATTGATATGGATCACGAAACAAATCTCGTGCTGCTCCACGACCCTGGCCACTCGCTCGATGAACGTATTCTGGCTGAACAGTTCGGCGCTTAGGCCGCTTCGGCATAGTCAACGACGTGGTAATCATCGACTGACATATCTTCAAACACCATTGGAACGTCCAGCGCGGCGGCAATCGCCGCTATCCCGATGCGTTGCGCCGATGCGATCTGCCGCTCCTCCTGCAGGATAGTCTGAGTAAGATGCCGCGCCACATCTCGCGCCGCTTCAGCCTCGAATCGCCGCAATAGCGCCAGCAGATGCGGGTCAAGCGCGCCAGCATCGCTGCATTTTTGAATGACAAAAGCGATAAGCGGCCGCGATAAGCGGTTCATGACCTGTGCGCCGTGGGTTTTTCGTATCTGCGCACTGCCTGTCAGCGCCGCCCGGAACGCGGGGAGCAAAGCTTCGGGAAGTCCAGCGCGCGCGAAGATGGCCGCAAAACCGCTACCCATACAATTGCTTATAAGGCCTTCGACCCTGCCCTGCCGCATTTGGCTGAGATTGGTCACTGCGTGCACAAAAATATCGTTATTGAAGCATAGCAGGCTCCGCAACAGCATGCTTGGCGTCAGCGCGCCAATCTCCTGTAGGTGGAGCACCAGTTCCCCAATATCAGATGTTGAGCCCTCTGCGAGCAGAACCGCAGAACCCTCCTGCGCCTCGCCAACCAGGCGCACCATGCGCGCCTCCGATACCCAACCACAGCCTGTGACAAATTTTTCCAGACTGGCTGCAATCGCCTGAGTAATATCGAACCGCAGAGAAAGGCTCAGATTCGGCCGCAAGAGCAGCGCTTCGCGCAAAGCTTGATCCGAACCAAATCGCGCCAACATTACGGCCATTGCGCTGTCGGCAACATGGGCAGACGTATTTTGTGCCAAGGCGACAACCGCGGATTTCTCTGCTGAACCTGCCAGCTCGGCGCAGACGATACCTGAGAGTCCGGGGCGCAGCGCGATTGCGGTCTGGGCAAATTCATCGCTCACCCTGATCAGTTCGGTGAGTTCCACATCGCTTAGCAGCGGCGAACGCGACAATAGGCAGGTTGAAACTTCGGACTGATCAGCAGCCAGCGCAGCCACAATATGGTGCGGAGCATCGGCAGCGCTGGCGAAGGCTTCAGCCAGTGCGCGGCGCACAAGCGGCGAAGCATCATCGAGCAAAGCCGTAAGCGCCAACTCAGCATCGTCAAAATCATCTTCAGAAAGATCAGCATAGAGATAGGCCCGCGCCAAAGCGCTAGCCCCTTCTGCGCGCGCGCCAGCAGAAGCGGTTTGAGCCCAGTTCATAAATTTGCGAACGATCATCACGTCTCTTCCAAAGCCATTAAGAGAGTGTGGTGATTTATGGTAAAGTTTTGCTTAAGCTTTGTGCTGTCACATCACTTTGGCCGCTCAAGCGTAAATAATTCATCAGCGGCACTGTAGTCGGCATAGCCGCAGCGCGCCAAAGCAACCGCTTTTGCGGTGTCAAACCGGCCGTCGGCGATAAAGCCATCGTTGATATACATCCCAACCACCTGACCCAGCACCAGATAATTCTCTGTAAGAGCGCCGTTCATGTCCTGCAACTGTTTGATTTCAATCAATTTGCATTCCATCGCGGCAGGTGACCGGGCCACGCGGGGCGGCTTCACCAGTTTCGATTCTGCCATCGCCAGACCGGCATGTTCGAATTCATTTTGGCCTCGGGGGAGGCTGGCACCTGTTGCGTTCATTTCGAATCTCAGATCGAAAGTCGCCATGCTCCAGGTAAATTCCCGGGTTTCTTCAATGAAACTCACCGAGTCCTTCTTGTTCCCGCTGCAAAACGCCAGAATCGGCGGCGAATTCGAGAACGCATTGAAAAAGCTGTACGGCGCGAGGTTGATATGTCCTTCGCGCGACATGCTCGAAATCCACCCTATCGGACGCGGCGTGATAATCGCCTTGAAGGGGTCATGCGGCAGCAAATCTCTGTCACGATCTGCAAAAGGATAAAACATGCGGCCTCCGGATTAAAAACGAGTCACGATGCGGTCCAAATCAGGCCGCGGCCGATCTGCCACGGGAGCGTCAAAGCGCCCGATATGAATGAAGCCGGCAACTTTTTCCGTCTCTGCAATTCCCAGCGCAGCTTTTGCATCCGTGTCATAAGCGCACCAATCGGTCAGCCATGCCGTCTTGAAGCCGGACCCTGTCGCGGCCAGCGTCAACGCCATGCAAACCGCACCGGCGGAGAGTTCCTGTTCCCAAATCGGAATTTTGACATGCGCCGTTGCAGTTGAAACCACGATAACTGTCATGGGCGATGTGAGAAAGCGCTCTGTCTCAAACCGCTGCCGCGATTCGTCAATCGGGGCATGCCTGCTCGACCAGATCTGAGCCAGCGCGTTCCCGGCGCGTGCGCGCGCCTCACCCTCTAGCACTATGAAACGCCAAGGTGTCAGCTTGCCATGATCGGGAACTCGCGCCGCCAAATTCAGAATTTGCGAAAGCTGCTCCGCATCCGGCCCCGGTCCAATCATTTCGATCGGCTTCACAGAGCGCCGCCGGGCCATATGTTGAAGTATAGGGTTCATTGCGCTCTCACCGGTAATTTGCTGCTGCGAACAGGCTGTTTCATTAGCGAAAGAACTTGCGTTTGTCTTGGCGCTTTTCTAACCCAATGAGGCGCAGCAAAACAAATCTGCGCAAACCGGAATGAAGTGTAAATCTTGATGTCTTCGACAGCAAATTCATCCAGCCGCACAGGTGCAGCGTTCATATCGAGCTGGCGGCTCGCTGTGATTGCAGTGCTCCTGATCGGCCTTATCTCGGATTCGATATGGCTGTGGAACGATGCAGTTGTGCCCTGGGATTCTAAAAACCATTTTTATCCCATGTTTCGCTTTCTTGGCGAGCAGATCTCAGCGCACGAAATCCCGCTATGGAATCCCTATCACTTTTCTGGCCACCCGACCGCAGCCGATCCGCAATCACTGCTATTTTCGCCCACGATGTTGGCTTTAGCTTACATCGCGCCGCGCGCCTCGATGCAGCTTTTTGATGCGGCAATCATCGCGCATCTGACATTTGGCGCGCTGGGAATATTGCTCCTGTTCCATCGTCGAAACTGGATGCCCATCGGGGCCGTTCTCGGCGCGGCCATCTACATTCTGGGGGCGTCCGCTTCCTCCCGGCTTCAACATACCGGCATGATCCTGTCCTATAGTTTTTTCCCATGGGCACTGTGGTCGCTGGAATCGGCGCTGCACAAGCGCTCTTACCTTTTTGGCATCCTGTTCTCCGTGATGGCTGCACTTATGGCGCAGGGCCGAGATCAGGTTGCCTATTTGTTTTGTCTCTGGCTGATCGTTGCGCTCGTGTATGAGGTTTTGCGCGCGCCGCAGCCCCTCGACTATATCAAGCAGCGCTTTGCACTCATTATCTTTATGGGCGTTTGTGGCGCGCTTTTGCTTATCGTCCCCATTCTGCTGACGCTTCAGTTTTTGGGACAATCGAACCGCCCGAACATCGCCTATGGTGTGGCCGCGGAAGGTTCGCTATCGCTCGTAAACTTTGTGACGCTGGCTATCCCAAACTTTTTCGGGTCGCTCGACTGGAACTATGACTATTGGGGACCCGGATACGAAACCATCAGCCGGGGCGATTGGACCGATCGCGCCATCAATTATTTATTCATCGGCATAGTCCCGACGGTGTTGCTGCTTTGGCATGGCATCGCCGGGCGTCGGCTGGCAGATCCTCAGGTGAGGCTGTTCACCGCGATTTTAATCTTTGTTTTTCTCTATGCCATCGGGCGTTTTTCACCTGCCTTCGAATTGATATTCGATCACCTGCCGGGTGTTTCGCTCTATCGCCGCCCGGCAGATGCCAGCTTCGCTTTACAATTTTGTCTGAGTATCCTTTGCGGATATCTGGTCAACGCTGCCATCTTAAAGGGCGAACCCGCCCTTCTTGGCTCATGGCCCAAAAATCTCTGGGTCGCACTCAGCGTCGGCACCCTTACGCTGCTTTTCATTTTTGCGATCGAGTTTTCTGTTGCGCAAGGCCACACATTGCAAACTTTTGCGGCCATTTCGCTCGCAACTGTTTTCTGTGGCATTGTCGCCTTCACCCTCATCAGAACCCGGAACAGGCCCGTCACTTTGGCCGTTCTGGTGCTGTTAAGCTGCGCTGAATTGGTTGGCCGCGATGCGGCGTCCTCGCTCAATTCTGAACCCGTTTCAGTCTATGCACCCTACGCAACGTTGAAGCCCGAATTTAAAGCGGGGTTGGACCTGCTACAGTCCGAAATAGCGAAAAGCCACAGCCTCGGCGCATATCCACGCATCGAAGTTTTAGGGATGAACGGACCGTGGATGAATGCTTCAATGGTCTACGGGCTCGAAAATACAGTCGGCTATAATCCGCTGCGCATCTCAGACTATGAGCGCATCGTCGGCCCGGGCGACAATTCGGGTGATGTCAGCCTGCGCCATTTTCCGGCAAATTTCCGCGGCTACAGTTCCACGCTGGCAAAATTACTTGGCCTTCAATATGTGATGCTCGACCGCCCGCTGCCAAAATTACCCAAGCACTTCCCCCGTCCAATCGCTACGCTGATCTACAGCACAGAAGGCATGTATATCTACAAACTTCGCCCTTCCGCACCTCGCGCCTATTTCGCCACATCGGTAAAATCCGTCGACAGTGAGGCAATCATCGATGGCGACGCCATACCCGATTTTGATCGGAGCCGTGAAGTCCTCATTGACGAAAACAGCCCGGAAAAACTAGTTCGAACTTATGCTGCCACGGGTGAACCTTCCGCCCCGAAGGCATCCGTTTCCATCGTCACCATGCACGCCAATTATTCGGTTATCGATGTCGAAAATGATCAGCCGGGGTTACTCGTGCTTCATGACATCTATTATCCCGGATGGCGTGCTACCGTTGACGGAATACCAAGCCCGATTTACCGGGCAAATATAGTTTTTCGCGCCGTCGAATTGCCTAAAGGCCACCATAGTGTACGTTTTGAATATGTGCCGTTTTCGATGGAAAACCTTTCCTCTGCAGTTCGCGATCTCGTGAAGCGCAGCGACTGACATGAAAACATGAAAAGCGCCCATAAAAATGAAGGAACCAGTGGAATTGGCTAGATTGCCCGATCGAGACATCTGTTTGAGCAAGTTTGAACGCAGCCGCAGCAGTATCCGGCGCGTGATCGCAGGCGTTTTAATCCTGATGACTCTAGTAGGCATTTCGGCGCGCGCTCCGGCCTTTGCACAAACTGCACCAAACGTGACCCTCAGCGCCTCGCTACTCGCCACAACCAAGCCGCTGACCTCCGGACTGCACTGGCGCATCTACAGCGATCTTGCCACCGAGGATGGCACGCGCGCCCTGCTTGCTCAGTCCGACAGTGCCGCGCCAGCGTTTACCCTCGACCCCGGCAGTTACTATGTGCACGTCGCCTTCGGCCTTTCAGGCGTGAGCAAGCGGATAACGGTGGAGCAAAAGCCGTTTACTGACCGCATCGTCCTAAATGCCGGGGCGCTTGTGCTCTCGCCCATCATTGGAACGACCGCTCTTTCCGCCAACAAAGTTGCCATGACAATCTACGTTCCGGAGAAATCTAATTCGGAGGCCAAGGTCGTCGCATCCAACATAAAACCCGGCGAAATTATCCCCGTGCCAGAGGGGCGCTATCACCTGAAATCAGTTTATCTCGACACGGTGGGAATCGGAGCTTTGGATGCCAAATTAGGCGAGCCAGCACCCACAAACTCCGTGGTCGCCGCCGACATTAATGTGCAGTCCGGAAAGATCACCGATGTCACGTTGAGACATCGCGCAGCCACGCTCACGTTAAAGCTGGTCAACAAATCAGGCGGCGAAGCGCTCGCCAACACAAGCTTCACGGTTTTGACGCCGGGCGGTGACGTTATCCGCGAGTTGATCGGGGCCTTCCCATCGCTGGTTCTGGCAGAAGGGGATTATGTCGCCATCGCCCGGCACGATGCAAAAACCTATCAGGGCGAGTTTCAAGTTCAATCGGCCTTCGATCATGATATTGAAATCATTGCCAAATAAGCCTCAGGAGCTTTAACGATGCAGACCATTTTTGTCGAAATCAAATGCGCTTTAGGCAAAACATATGCTGTTGCCGCAGCACTGGCAGAGGCTGAAATCGCTTCTGAAATCTATTCTACCGCCGGTCATTTCGACATTTTAGCCAAATTCTATGTCGAAAAGGACATCGACATCGGCCATTTCGTCGGCGAATTTGTGCATCCCATCGGCGGTATCGTCGACACGCGGACCATCATCACGTTTAAAGCGTTCTAAAATTTGACTGTGGCAGGATCGCGCCCGATTAAAAAATTAACTTAAGCCGACCGCGCAGTTCAAACATCTGTCGCTTGCCATCCCTACTGCCAGCAAACGCCGACAGCGCGACCAAAAAAAGCCGCACCATCATGGCGCGGCTTTGTAAATTTTTGTTCTGATCCAAATCTCAGTATTTGCGGACGATGGCTTTTTGAGCCGGTGCGGCTTCCAACACTTTTGGATCATCCCAGCGGTAGTTCAGACCAACCGAGATGATGTCGATGTGAGACTTCACTGTTGCTGACAGAGCCAAGGGTGCAGCTAAAAATGATGGATTGCTGGCCGAAGTGATAGCAATATTGGTGCTGGCCGGGAAGATATGAGCATAGCTCAGGTCGAAAGAGAGTTTTTTATCAACAGCGTAGCTCAAACCGGCTGTTGTCCAGATACGATTGTTATCCGGCAGACGAACGCCGCGAACAACATCCGAAATTGGCGAACGCTCATATGCCAAACCAGCACGAACGGTTAGATTTGGCGAATACTTATATTCACCACCCAAGCTCGCAAACCAACCGTTGCGATATTGGAAACCAAGGCTTGTAAGCGTCGCGCCTGTTGAGGGGCCCGAGGTGCTTACCACAGGGAACTTGTTGAATATAGACCAGTGGGTCCATTCAAATCCCGCAAGTGCGGTAAACTGATCTGTCACTTTCTGGCGCAGACCGATGTTAATTTGGTCGGGCAGGGTCACATTTGATTTGACGTTGAACACACCACCGAGACCACTGGCCACCGACAGTGTGCCGTGGATGTTTTGTCTGATCTGGCTGCGATAGCCGATGCCGATTTCAGTCCCGGCAACCGGCGTAATGGTTACGCCTGCCGTGGCGCCAACGCCCCAGCTGCTGCCTTTGAGGTCATCCACTGTTGTGCTTGCCCGTGGATCCAGATTAGTCAGATGCAACGAAAATCGCTCAATGTCCAGGCCAAAGCCGATCGAGAACATTTCATTAATTTTATAAGCGAGCGTCGGGCGAATATTTATGGAACGCACGTCGGAGGACTGGCCATAAATGCCACCATTCCAAGGCTGGTCAGCTTTGGTGGAAAGCCCAAACGGCGAATTGATCGACAATCCGGCCCAGAGATTGTCGTTGATCTGATAGCTGGATGACGACGACGGCACCAAGGCCGCTACACCGATATTGCCCGAATTCAGTGGACGAGCGCTGATCGCATTAAGCGACTGGATGCTCGCGTAGGGAAGAATTCCTGAAAATGCACTTGTTGACTGCCAACCCTTGTGGCTGGTCATCGTCGCCGGGTTCCAGAACATGGACGAAAGGCTTGAGCCTCCGGTTGCCGCGCCTGCGAAGGCATCGCCCAGGTCTTCAGCACTCTGTTCACGAATGGCGAAAGCACCAGCCTGAGCGCTCGCTATCCCGCCAAGCAGAGCAGCCGCCGCAATACCCGCAGTTAAAATCCGCTTAAATCCTTGAGACATCTGTCTCTCTCCCCGGTTTTGTGCTCTGGCGCTTGGCGCGGCTCAGCACATTTAGTTAAGTTGTGAACCAATTCATTCATGATGATAGAGCAAGGCCAGTAGAACCTGTCAAACAAGATCGTAACAAATAAAGCTGTACACAGATTGTAGTTGAACTTTTTATGACTGCTGTGGCCATAATGCCACTAAACTGCCGCAGTTGCATGCGCTCGGGCCTTACCAAGGTACCAAACGCATTTCGACCCAATATCGGAAATATAGCAATATAGGGGAAAGTTGAGCGTAAAATGCCTATCCAGCTTGCAAATCAGCCTGAAATTTCGCAGGTTGGGTGCTGAACTGCGCAATAGATACGCCAATTTAAAAAATACACAGAGCCGGGGAGGCCGTCTTATGAGATACCTGCTTCTTCTAATCCCGTGTCTCCTCGCCCTCGCGGTGCCGTATTACAACAGCATCGAACCGCGCCTTTTTGGCCTGCCGTTTTTTTACTGGTTCAACTTGGCGTTGATTCCCGTCTCCATCCTTTTCATCTATGCCGCCAGTAAAATTGGCGGTGCAAAATGATTGATCATCTCAATTGGACTGCGACAATCGTTTTCGTCGCCTTTTTTGCTCTTGTGACGATAATGGGGTTCCTCGCCTCAAGCTGGAAAGCCGGTGATCTGACCCAGCTCGACGAATGGGGCCTCGGCGGTCGCCAGTTCGGGTCGTGGATAACCTGGTTTCTGCTGGGCGG
>JANXSV010000396.1 GCA_025356505.1 Methylovirgula sp. | reverse complement strand
TTATCAAGGCACCCGAGCTCTAGCGCACAACCTGTTTGGTTGTGGGTTTTTTGGTCGTTTTGAGAGACGCAAAAATCATCATCGCTACACGCAGCTTGAACCAGTGCCCTGAAAACACCGATTGTCGCATAAAGTCAAGGCGTGGCCGCATATCGGCGGAACTCGTGCAATAAAGCTCGCTTGCTCAATATGCGCTGCCATCCTTCCGCGTGAACATCCATTTGCCATCCGGCCCCAGCTTGGCCTTCAGGTCATCTGCAGGATAGCTGACTTCATCGCCCGGCGTGCGATCACCCATTTCCAGATACGTTACGTCTGCGCCAGAGCGGTTCACCAACTGATGCGCCACGCCCATCGCGGGAAAGCCCGCGCACATGCCGGGCGCGAGCAGAACTTCGCCCGCGTCAGTCACCAGTGTTGGCGTGCCGCTGAGAATATAAATGAATTCATCCTGTTTCGAATGGCGATGCAACAGGGCCGATTCGCCGCCAGGTGCCAGTGTGGTGAGGTTCACGCCCAAGTTTTTCAACCCGAACTGATCACCAAGCGCTCGCTTTTCGCGTTTGCCCATACGGCTGAAAAACGGCTCCGGGTAGTTGGAGCGTGTTTTGCGCTCGGGTGACTCTGCCGCCACTACCGCAGTTGGCGCTTGTCCATCTCGCATAAGCCAATCTCCAACGAAAAAGGCGCTGCAAATGCGCAGCGCCTGTTGAAATCACACCGCAACTTTACCGTTAAGCTGCGTTACATATGTCCGCCGTTGGCCGCAAATTTGACCATGATCTGCTGATGCATCCACATATTCATCGAAGCGCTGTCGTTGACATTTCCATGATAATTGAGCTCGTGCGCCAGCAGCTTGCGGGCCGGCAGGCTGCTGTCCATGCCCAGAACCTTCATCAGATCAACGATCGAATTGCGCCAATCGAGGTCCTGCGGCATTTTTTCGTTCATGGCATCGAGCACAGCGGCGTAATCAACCGGAGCCGCAGCTTTGGACGAGGCCGCTGGCGCTGATGCAGGAGGCGCTGATGCTGGAGGTGCTGACGCCGAGGGCGCCGCAGTTGCCGCTTCCGCAGCAGCGGTTCCAAAAACCTTGCCCATCAAATCGCCTAAAATGCTCATCGCCGTCTCCTGCAAAATATGTCGGACCCAAATGCCCCATAGCGCCTTATAGCAGCGCCCGCGCCAAGAGATAGGCAAATTTGAAAGACAAACCTGAAAGGCAGCGCTCTTGCCAGAGTCTTGCAGCGTACCAGCGCTAACTTTTCATTCACTGTGAATGCCGATAGGTCAGGTTTGGTAACCAATCAGTCAACAATTTTCCGCATATTCGCCGCAGTTTGTTGAGTCGTCTGTGAGTTTGTAAATGCGTTATGACCCTCTCGTTGAGCGTCGCTCGTCTGTTGTTCCGGCTATTGTGCTCGGAGCCATGGCGATTGGCGGTGTATTATCCCTCACCACCATGCTGTCGGCGCATCCGAATCTCGATATGATGCCAACGGCTAAAATTGCACCCACATCGCGCTGGGCAGACCGCCCGATCACGCAGGCGGGGTTTGTGATGGAGGTTGCCGAGTTTACCAAGGCACCGCCGGAATATCTGGCCGAAATTCAGCCCACCACCGGAAATCTGCGCGATACGCTCATCCTCGGCGATGACCGCCGCTTTATCCGGCTGACCATCCAACGCCAAAGCACAACCCCTCCGCAGGGCACAACCGCTGCGCAGATCGCAACAACAAAGCCTGCCGATTTCTATGTCGAAATGGTGCGCCGCAGTGCCGATGCCGGATTGTCTATCACCCACGCAGGCCAACCGCAGATCGTTGAATCCCGCTTCGGAAAAATGGAAATCGCCGATATCAATCTCAGCGGCCCGCAGGGCGCGCTGACATGCGCCGGTGTTCGCATGGGCCAATACGCACCGCAATTCGCCATTTCCGGCATGATGTGCGGCATGACCCTGCCGCTTAATCTTGAAAAAATCGCCTGTCTGACTGACCGCCTCGAATTGAAGGACAGTGACGACGCGGACCTCATCGATATTTTCACCAATGCGGACCAGACCACGGTCTGTAAGTCCCCGCGCATCAAACCGGTGAAAATGCCTGTGGCTGAACTTGTTCCAACCCCCGCGGCACCGGTCGTCAAGGTCAAGAAAAAGAAAAAGGCCTGAACAAGCGCCTTGAATTCCGGAACGACGCTTTTGCCGTTCCGGATTTCGCCCATATTAGCTTTTTGCAAGCTCGGCGAGAATAGCGTCGCCCATCTCAACCGTGCCGGTAACGTGGCTTGCGTTGCCACGGATATCCGCTGTGCGCAGGCCCGACGCCAGCACATTGGCGATTGCTGTCTCAATCCGGTCTGCCTCTGTGCCAAGACCAAACGAGTAGCGCAGACACATGGCAAATGAGCCTATCATCGCAATCGGGTTGGCAAGCCCCTTACCGGCGATGTCCGGGGCAGATCCGTGCACAGGCTCATAAAGCGCCTTGCGTTGACCCTTGGCATCGGCTTCGCCCAACGACGCCGAAGGCAACATGCCCAGCGACCCTGTCAACATCGCTGCAATATCGGAGAGAATATCGCCAAACAGATTATCCGTGACGATCACATCAAACTGCTTCGGCGCCCGCACAAGCTGCATGGCCAAGCTGTCCGCCAGCGCATGTTCCAGCGTCACATCAGCATATTCACGCTTATGCAACGCGGTAATCACCTCGTTCCATAGCACGCCGGACTTCATCACATTGCGCTTTTCACCCGATGTCACCTTATTGGTGCGCTTGCGGGCAAGCTCGAAGGCTACACGACCGATGCGCTCGATTTCATAAGTATCGTAGACCTGCGTATCGATACCGCGCTTCTGGCCATTCCCTAGATCGATGATCTGCTTTGGTTCGCCAAAATAAACGCCGCCGGTAAGCTCGCGCACGATCATGATATCGAGGCCTTCAACCAGTTCCGGTTTTAAGCTGGAAGCTTCCGCAAGGGCAGGATAGCAAATGGCCGGGCGCAAATTAGCAAAGAGTTTCAAGTCTTTGCGCAACCGCAATAGGCCTGCCTCGGGGCGCACATCGTAGGGCACCGCGTCCCATTTCGGGCCGCCCACCGCGCCAAACAGCACAGCATCTGCGGCGTGCGCCAGAGCCATATCGCTTTCGGAAATCGCGGCACCATGCGCGTCATAAGCGCAGCCACCCACCAGACCGGTTTCCATTTCAAAGTGAACAAGGCCCGCCTTGCCAAACCAGTCAGCAACCCGCACCACTTCGCGCACAACCTCGGGGCCGATGCCATCGCCAGGCAATAGAAACAGCTTGTAGGATTTCATTTGGATTTTCCTTGAACGACACAACGAGAATTGCAAATGGGCTTAATGCGACAGGGCCAAAAGCGCAAGACGACCGTCTTCTTTCTTGTCTAACTTGAGGATAACTTTTTGTATTCATAACAGTTTCTAACTAACTGATTTGATCAGTCAAAAACGCAATATATTCAAAAGTCAACAATTTTCTGGTATTTTTCACCGTTTATGATATACTAAGAACGAATAAAGAACAAAAGTGAAAACCGACATGAAATCAATGAATTACACTGCACTTGATATTGCCAAATGGTTCATTAACGCCACTGACAGGCAGTCTGGTGACTCAATTACACACCTCAAGGTTCAGAAATTGCTCTATTATGCTCAAGGTTGGGCGATGGTACATTTGGACAAGCCACTCTTCGATGAAGATTTGCAGGCATGGGCGCACGGACCGGTCGCAGTTTCAGTATATCATCAGTTTAAAGACTCTGGTTTTCGTGATTTAGACCAACAAAAAATCACCCGCAAGATATCTAGCGACGTGCAGTCCTTGCTAGTAGCCATAAATGATCAGTATGGTAAATATACAGCTAAATACCTTGAAAAATTAACCCATAACGAGACCCCATGGAAAGCATCTCGCGGAGGGTTACTACCCTTGGAAAAGAGTTCAGATATTATTCCAAAGGAAGAGATAAAGAAATATTTTGACAAAGAGCTAAAGTCTCAAAGTGCCGCCTAAGTTTACTTTTATCCGAACTGATCCGAAGCCACGAATTAGTTCAATCCCACCTGAAGGAGAGAACGTTTCAGTATCTTTGAAATACTGGAATTCGAAATGCGAATGTCTGTCAGATTGACAAAAAAAAGAACTTCAACATTTTAGAAAATTTATCGATAAAGTTCAAAATATGTCTGAGATCGCAGTTAAAACAGACACTGGCCTTCAATGGAAGCAGCATAAGGGATCTCCGGCCACAGGTTTTTCGCGATCCGCTTCATTGTCGAACGATGTTGAACTTTGCGAGTTTCGGCTGTCTACAAAAATCCGAGTTCACGGTGCCTTAAATAAGAGTGTTTTCTTCCTTGTCTGGCTGGACCGCGGACATCAAGTTTTTCCTGATTAGTCATCACTTGTCCCGCAGCGCCTCAAGCACCGACAGCATCGCCTGCCCGTCCGCTTTCAGCCCGTGCTTTTTTTGAAAATCAGCAATAGCCTCACGGGTTTTGCTGCCAATAGCGCCATCAGGCTCACCAACGCTATAGCCATTTTTGTTGAGCAGAGCCTGCACTTCGCGACGCTGCGCCCGCGACAGAGGCTCGTCCTCGATCGGCCAGCCATGCGCAAAAGCGCCGCCGCCTTTCATGCGATCTCCCAGATGCGCAATCGCCAAAGCATAGGATTCTGAGGCATTATAAGCATAAATCGCATCAAAATTTCTGGTCACCAGAAATGCAGGGCCCTCGCGCCCCGCCGGCAATAGCAATCCGGCGGAACCGGACGGGAAGCCTTTGCCACTCGCGGCCGTAACGCCCGCCGCAGCCCAATCGCCAAAGCTACGCTTGTTGCCGCGCCCGCTTGGCCCCGAATAGCCTTTGGGCAAATTAACCTCCATGCCCCACGGCAGGCCGGTCTGCCAGCCGGACTTCGCCAGATAATTCGCTGTTGAGGCCACAGCATCAGGCACCGAGTCGACAATATCGCGGGCGCCGTCGCCATCGCCATCCACAGCCATGCGCAAATACGTCGAAGGCATAAATTGCGTCTGCCCGAATGCGCCTGCCCAGGATCCGTTCAAATGCTCCGGTGCAATATCGCCATGTTCCAAAATTTGCAGCACAGCGACAAACTCACCGCGAAAATACGACTGTCTACGCCCGTAGCACGAAAGTGTACCCAGACTTTGCACCAGAGATCTCTTGCCCATACTCTGGCCAAAATTGGATTCAACGCCCCAAACCCCGGCGATGATATATTTATCGACGCCAAACCGGCTTTGCGCGTTTTCCAGCGCCGCAGCATGTTTGCTCATGGCTGCCCGGCCATCTGCCACCCGCTCATCATCCACCAGGGCTGCCAGATAATCCCACACCGGCGTCTTAAACTCCGGCTGGAAATCGAGATATTCCAGCACTTTCATATCGGGCTGCAGCGAGGCTGTCGCGCCATCGAAAGTGGTGGCGCTTACACCCTTGGCACTGGCCGCACCGCGCAGGCCGTTAAGGCAGGCGTGAAATTCATCGGCACCGGCGGAAGTGGCGAGAAGCGATAGGGCGAGGGACAGAGCTAGGTTTTTCATGCCACGGACTTTCGCGCAATTATGGTTAACACGCTATGAAGACGAATTGCGCCAAATTTTCGGTTTCACGTGAATCATGCGCGCGAAACACACTTGTGAATTGTGCCCATGCGTGTCTGATCACAGCCGTGGCAGCCTCACATGAAGCTTTGCGGGTCGACATCTACCGCCACTTTGAGGTTTCCCCGCAATTTCGGGGCGCTTGCCAGCAATTGCCGCAAAAAGCCCTGCAGATCGGTTTTGCGCGTTGCTTTCACCAGCAGCCGAAACCGATACCGCCCGCGCACCAAAGCCACGACAGCCTCGGCGGGACCAAAGATTTGCACTTCTGTTTCGGCTCCGTGATGAAACGCCCAGCCATCGTTAACAGGCATCCCATGCACCGTGCGCGCCAGTGCTTTGGCATGTGCCTCGGCTTGCGCCCTGTCTTCACTTGAAACAATCAAAGCCGCGAGCCGACCGAACGGCGGCAGGCCGCCGCGACCGCGCGAGGCGATCTCCGCCGCATAAAAACCGGCGGCGTCATCGCGCAACAGCGCCTGCAAC
>JANXSV010000391.1 GCA_025356505.1 Methylovirgula sp. | reverse complement strand
GCAGGCCTGCGGATGGACCGCGACGGTATAGACCCTGCTGCTCTTATCGATGCTTGCAAAAACCTAGCCCCTAAAGGGCTCTACCTCAATCCGACACTTCACAACCCGACTACGCATACAGTTCCAGAAGCGCGCCGAAGCGCTATCGCAGCCATTTGCCGTCGTTATCAAGTACCTATCATCGAAGATGATGCTTACGGCTTCATTCCCCAACATGGGCCGGTGCCATTTGCCGCTCTCGCGCCAGATATAACATGGCACATTGCAGGTCTGGCAAAATGCATTGGGGCCGGCCTACGCGCGGCCTACATTGTGGTTCCGGATATCCGCTCAAGCTGGCCGTTCGCTGCGGCGCTGCGAGCAGCAACTGTGATGGCGTCGCCACTGACTTTGGCGCTGACCACACGATGGATTGAGGATGGGACCGCGGATGCAATTCTGCAATTCACTCGCGGGGAAACAGCAGCGCGCCAGACCATGGCAGCAGAAATATTGCCTAAAGGAAGTTTCCAGGCTGATCCGCTCAGTTTTAATCTCTGGGTGCCACTGCCGGAAGGATGGACGCGCTCGGCTTTTATAAGCCATATGCGCACAACTGGTATCGGAGCGGTTGCAAGCGATGCTTTTACCGTCACAGGCACGCCGCCGGAAGCTGTCCGCATATGCCTTGGCGGCCCTTCAACACGAGATCATATCCGCCATGCTCTCGAATATATCGCCCATACGTTAACCGAATCTCCTTCTGTTGCATCTGTGGATTTGTAAGATGATCGTCCGAAAAAATGCGGCCGGAAGCCATCGCACATAATCCTCGCAGTTAGACAGAGACCACCCGTTTGTGCGGTCGATCGCCCTTACCAGACGGTGCTGTCAAACTAAACAAATTGGTCTCAGAACCCCCTGCCCTAGCCAGATTTTATTGCGCAAGGGCGTTGGGTATCGCACGTACATCATTTCTGCCAGGCTGATGATCTCAGGCGAGGTTTTGAAATAGCGAAAGATGCGAGTGTCAGACACGATCGCAATCCTACCGCCATGCAACTAGTCGGCACACCCGATTTTCCTCCGACAGTGCCGACCGTCTTCCATCTATGCAGTTAACTCCGACAATACTCATATTATGACACAGATGTAGCTGAAGTTCCCGCGGCATCGTCCTCCGGAATGTTCGCTGCCTTAGTACTCACATCACACGATGATCTGATCCAAAGTTTTAGTAAGCCGATCAACCTCGGCGACTGTATTGTAATGCACCATCGAAATACGCACCACGCCATTTCCATGTGTCAATTTCAAACGTTCGATCAGGCGGCGGGAATGAAAATCCCCAAAACGGACACCAATTTTGTGCGGGTCCAGCTTACGGACGATCTCAGCCGAGTCCTCGCCCGACACTTTGAAGGCAATTGTGGGAACGCGCACTGTTTGGTCAGCCGTTCGGGATCCCACAACGGTAATGCTGTTGCGTGAATTTAACCAGTCTAGCAACCGAGTGGACAATGTCTGCTCGTGCAAAGCGACAGCGTCAAAGGCTTTAACAATCGCTGCCCGATCACCCGTGCCGCCACCTAGCTTGTCGAAGTAGTCAACGATACCAGTGCAGCCCCAGGCAAGCTCATAATTGATGTTGCCGGGCTCAAGCTTCATCGGAACTTTTTCTCGACTGTAGAAGTAGTGATATAGTCCGTCCAACTCCAACAAATGGTCATATTTTGCCCACATCATCGCAAAGTGCGGTCCGTAGACCTTGTAGAATGAGAAGAGATAATAATCCGCGCCTGAGGCCTCTACGTCGACAGTGCGGTGGGGAGCGTAAGCGACCGCGTCCACGCATAAACGTGCACCATGTGAATGTACGAGGCTGGCGATGGCTGCAACAGGATTAATCGTGCCCAGTATATTTGAACAATGGGTGACGCAGACAAGCTTCGTCCGCGGTGTCATAAGGGCTTCAAGGTCTGCCAGCTTAATCGTAAAGCTATCAGGGTCGATAGACCATGTTTTGAATACAACGCCGCGATCTTTGAGGATCAGCCAAGGGCCGATGTTGGATTCATGGTCAAAGTCGGTCAGGATGATTTCATCACCCGCAACCAACTGGCTCGCCATAGCAGTGGCCAGAAAGCGCATCAGTACCGTTGTTGAAGGGCCGAAGACAATCTCCTCAGGACGCGAAGCACCTACAAAGCGTGCGACTTTGCTTCGCGCCTCCAGAATTCTTGCGCTGGCAAGTTCCGAAACGCTGTAGCTTGCTCCGGTTTGGACGCTGCTCGTAAGCATGTAATCTGCAACACGGGCGGCGACCGTGCCCAAAACTTGCGAGCCTCCGGCATTGTCCAGATAAGCCCATTGATTATCGCCAAGAGCAGGAAACTGAGCACGGACATATGCTACATCTAGTGGCTGGGCGGTTTGCGTCGTCATCTCTGTGCTCCTTGCGGGGAATGGACTGTTACAGCTATTGCCATCAGATGTTCTTCGCAGTCTTCCGAAGTACCGTTTTCCCACATCAGCATGGCAAAATCGGCTGGTTCATCTATTGCGACGAGTGGCAGGTGCCAAATGCCGGGGGCATAGACAATGCCCTGATCGGGCGCGCAGGTGAAAGCCGCTAAGCTACTGATTGCAGGTCCGCCACTATCCAGCGCGCGCGCCACAACAACAAGAAATACGCCGCCCATCATGGGTAAAAACAGCTGGGCCGTACGACTATGGCGCTCTAAAATCCTTACGTCTACCGGCCATTTCGAAGCTTCGATTTTGTAAAGAGCTAACTTTGGCTGGGACGTTTGTGTTGTATGCACAAGGTTTGCGGCAGTGTCGAAACGCATGCCACGGTTCTCGTTGACAGAAACGCCAACAGATCCAACGCTGCTTAAAAGCGATCCATAAGGCTTAAAACCTTCTGAAGTTATCGGCTGGCTGTGTAAAATCATCCGCGTCGCTCTTTGGCCCAACTTTTTTCCATGTGGCCAACCAGCCGTACCATCGGCAAGAGCAGAACGATGTAAATTGCTGCTGCGGTGATCAACGGCGTCGGGTTGGCAGCCAGGGCTTGGGCTTGCGTGGCCTGTTTGAGCAAATCCGGCATTGCAACGACTGAAGCCAGGGCCGTGTCTTTCATGACATTAATGGCGTTTGACGTTGTTGGCGGTACAACTATTACCAGCGCTTGCGGTAACACCACCTTGTACATGACATAAGCCGGGCGAAGGCCAAGTGCACGTGCAGCCTCGAACTGGCCATTTGGAACAGCTTCAATTCCCGCACGGAATATTTCGGCGCTGTAGGCTCCCGCCACCATGGAAATAGCACTCATAGCGGACGCAAAGGAACTCAGTCGTAAACCTGCAAACGGCAGAGCATAATAAATGATGATCAGCAAAACCAAAATTGGGATCGCGCGGAAGAGGTCGATATAAAAGATGGCCATCCAGCGCCAAGATTTGGGTGCATAGAGGCGCGTCAACGCCAATATTAGTCCGATCGCAAAACCTGCGATAATACTGAAGATGCCCAGCAGCAACGTTGTACCAAGACCGCTCAAAACCAATGGCAAAGTCTCAAGAAAAACTTTGCCATTCAGGAATGTGTCGAAAATATTCATGTTCTTTTCGCCAGAAAGTCGATGGTCAGGGCATGGTGTCCCCGAACACCACCGCTAAGCAGCCTTGATCGTTAAAGCTTTGGAATGTCCAACACTGTCGCCGTGGCCATGCCAGCGTCCGGTTCGGTGCCAAACCATGTTTTATGGATTTTAGCCAAGGCACCATCCTTTTTCATGGCGGTTATCGTATCATTGATCTTTGCTAGCAAAGGTCCGTTTTTAGCCGTCATGACAGAATATTGTTCGGTGGTCTTGATACGCTCAACCACAGCGAACTGAGGCTTGTCCTTAACGTAATAGAGCAGCGCCGGGATATCGGATATATACCCGTCGATGCGCCCTGCTGCCAGATCAAGCATAGCTGGGTTAAGGCCCTCGTACCGTTTGATTTCCTTGATTTTAGTTTCCGCCTGATGCTGTGTAGCCCACATATCTCCAGTTGAGCCGGTGTCCACACCAACAATTTTGTCGCCCATGCCAGCCAACTTCGCAATGCCAGACGCTTTGACAACAGTAAGTGACTGGTCGCTATCATAGTATGGCTGTGCGAATGAGACACTTTCCAAGCGCTTCTTCGTAATGGTGATTGAGGAAACCGCCGCGTCGATTTGGCCGGATTGAACTGCAGCAAACAGCCCTTGGAATGGGATGTTGACCACTTCAAGTTTCATGCCTGTCCGTGCTGCAACTTCGGTCATCAGATCAATTTCAAAACCTGTAAATTTGCCACTTGCATCCTGAAATTCCCACGGAACGTTGCCGATATTCGCGCCAAGTTTAAGGGCGGTTTGGGCTGAAGCAGTTGCTGCAAGGCCCAGGGCCAAGGTTAATCCGATCAATCCAGTCTTAATTCGAGCTAGCATCGCATTTCTCCTTTGATTTGCGCAGAGTCGGGAATAATGATCGACAGTGCGCCGTCCGGTCCGACCGGTCTGACCACATGATGTCACCACAATTGAGCTGAGGTCAAGCGCCTTGACGGAAGCATATTCGCAGAGAATAAAACGACTAAATTTCCGGCTCCCTTCGTTGGAACAGCTCTATTGGAGTGCACTCGTGCTTAATGTTTTTGCAGATGAAACACCTGGCCGTACCTCGCAGGTTCCCCAAGCCATCGCCGCCCGCCTGCAGCGTTCGATCGGGAGTGGTTCGCTGGCAGCGGGGGCTCAGTTGCCATCGCAGCGTGAGCTTGCGGAGCAGTTCGGCGTGAGCCGTGCTTCATTACGCGAAGCGATTTCTATTCTCGCCACTCTCGGGCTGGTCGAGATTAGGCCAGGGCTTGGTGTGTTCGTCACGGACCCGCAACATCGCATCTCACCATGGCGCTTTGCTCACGCGGCCTCTCCTAGGGACGTGTATGAAGCACGTTTGGCATTAGAGGGCACTGCGGCTTCCCTTGCCGCAGTGCGGATCAGTGATCTGACGCTCGTAAAAATTGCCACGCTCGTCGATGACATAGCCTCTGCTTTGGAGAGGCAGGATCTCGTTGCAATGTCAGCCGCTGATGCCTCATTTCATGATCTTATCGTCGAAACGGCGGGCAACTCGCTGATCGGTTCGATGTACCGTTCGGCTCGCCAACTTATGGTCGAGACCCAGCGTGCTCCGCTTGCAACCCGGGAGCGCATGATCGAAACGGTGAACGAACACAGAGCTATCCATGCTGCGCTAGAATCGCGTGACGCGAAAATGGCAGGTGAGGCAATGCAAAGACACATCAGAGGGTCTGCTCAGCGGCTAGGCATACCGCTTTAGCAACTTCTGACGACTGGAACAGATTATGCTTGCACCTTGACGCGGCTTCTTCCGGAGAAAAATTTATGTATGACCTTGTTATAGCCAACGGCACGATTGCAACGGCCACAGATACATTTTCATGTGATATCGGTATCAAAGAGGGACGCATTGCTGCCCTTGGATTTGATCTTGGTGCAACTCTGGAAACGCTTGACGCTACTGGCAAGTTGGTACTGCCGGGAGGTATAGACAGTCACGTTCACATTGCTCAGCCAAGCGGTGACGGCATTGTTATGGCAGATGACTTTGAGAGCGCGACGCGCGCAGCTGCGTTTGGCGGAAACACGACAGTTATGCCGTTCTGTCTTCAAGAAAAAGGTACGCCGCTGCGCCAGACATTGCGTGAATACCATGCGAAAGCAGAGGGTAAGTGTTACACCGATGTCGCTTTTCACCTGATTATTTCAGACCCCAATGAACAGGTTCTCGGGCAGGATCTTCCGGCGCTGATCGAGGACGGTTACAGCTCTTTCAAAGTCTTCATGACTTATGAGGGTTTGGCGCTCAACGACCGAGAAATTCTTGAAGTCATGGCAGTGGCGCGTGAAACAGGTGCGCTTGTGATGGTGCACGCCGAGAATTATGACGCAATCCGCTTTCTTACGGATCGCCTCGAAAGGGGCGGCCATATCGCACCCAAGTTTCATGGCACATCGCGCCCAATCCCGGTCGAGCGAGAAGCCACTCACCGTGCAATAAGTCTTGCTGAGCTGTTAGATGTCTCGGTGATGATTGTCCATGTTTCAAATCGCGAGGCGATGGATGAAATTGCCCGCGCTCGCGCTCGGGGGCTGAAAGTCTATGGCGAGACCTGCCCGCAATATTTGATGCTGACCGAAAAGGACATGGATGGTTTGAACATGGAGGGCGCGAAATATGTCTGTTCCCCGCCGCCGCGCGATGTCTCCAGCCAGCAAGCCTGCTGGGAAGGCTTGCAGAACGGTACCTTCCAAGTATTTTCGTCGGATCATTGTCCGTTCAGGTATGACGATCCCGAAGGAAAACTCAATCCGAAAGGCCGCACCTCGTTTCGCTGGATTCCCAACGGGATTCCAGGCATTGAAACACGATTGCCTATTTTATTCTCCGAGGGTGTGAGTAAAGGCCGTATTACTCTCAACCAGTTCGTAGCGCTCACTGCCACCAACCATGCGCACATGTATGGCCTGACGAAAAAGGGGTCTATTGCCATAGGCATGGATGCCGACATCGCGATATGGGACGCCGAGCGGGAGGTAACGATTAGCCAAAG
>JANXSV010000390.1 GCA_025356505.1 Methylovirgula sp. | reverse complement strand
AGGTGGTAGTCCTGGAAACGGGGTGGAGGTTCGAGTCCTCTTGGCCGCACCATTTATGTCTCCCGCCCCGGACTTTGCTCCGTTTGGCTCGGGCAGTAATATCCAAAAAAATCCGTTCAGCTCTTTTGCGTGTCGAAACCGGCATTTCCGCATCGTCCGCGATCAGGCCTTGTATTAACGCCAGTATTAGCCAGTATAACCATGTTGAGCGCGACACGGGCGAGCCGAGGCGTGAAACTCTTAAGTAAAAACGGGGATCATCAAATGAACAAACTCGCTATCCTATTGCTCGCGGCTCTTGTCGCGCCAAGCGCCGCTCTGGCCGCCAATTTTAACGTGCCGGAGGATAAGCCCTTGGCGTCCGTCATCGTTCCTGACAGTTGGAGCCCTAATTCATACGATGGTGGTGTTGAAGGCACATCCAGCGACGGCACCACATATGTGGCGTTCGAAGTCGTTGAGGCCAATGATGTTGGCACAGCCACCAAAGCAGCGCTGGAAACCTTCGTCAAAGGCGGAGTCGAAATCGACTTTAAATCCGCCGTACAAAAGGACACCAAGCTAAACGGACTGGACGCTTTCGAATTCGCCTATAATGGCACCGAAAAAGGCAAGCCCGCCACCGTTAGCCTCACGCTCGCTCTGGTTGATCCCACCCACTTTCTCGTCGTTTCATATTGGGGATCGCCAGCAGGCGAAAAGGCCAACATGGATGACCTGATCAAAATCGAAGCTAGCATCAAAGTGGTAAAATAAGCGCGGCGCGTCACTTTGCGTCGGCTGCAGTAACACGCATTTCTTGATTTCAAGTTTCCCTTAATTCACATAAGAGGGCTTGAATTCAAAACTCACCGGCGAATACGCGCCGGTGGCTCCGGACAAAGCTGGCTCGCAGGGGTGATGCCGGCCAAAAAGGCTCAAGGAGCAATAAAGAAGTCACGCTGGTGCTTATTGATGATTCCCAGACCACAGTAGTGGACCGAGAACCTGCGGGTTCTGCGACCGCTGAGCATCAGCTGCGCGACCTCATTTTTGAGCATCCGGAGATCTTACCAGTCGCTCAGCTTGAGCCAGAGATCGGCCGGATTGTTGCTGTCGCGACAGAAGTGAACCTGCCGGGTGCAGGGTTCATCGATGTGCTGCTCGTTAGTGAACATGGCCGGTTAATCATTGTGGAATGCAAGCTCTGGCGTAATCCGCAAGCCAGACGCGAAGTTGTAGGTCAAATCCTCGACTATGCAGGTGAGCTCGCGCGCTATGGCTATGAAGACCTCCAACGCGTAATCTCGAATAGGGTCGGGCGACGCGGCAATGTTTTGTATGACCTCGCTGTAAAAGCGGACAGTAAAATGAGTGAGGCTCAATTTGGAGATCGGGTCAGCCGGGATCTTTCAGCAGGGCGGTTCCTGCTGCTGATCGTTGGCGACGGCATTACTGAGGGCACCCAGCGCATCGGCGAATATCTTGGCGCACAGGCCGGGCTTGCGTTTGATTTCGGGCTCATTGAGATCGTAGAGTACCGTTTCCTCGATAAGCTTACGGGCACGCAAAGACGGATAGTGCAGCCACGGCTGCTGGCGCGCACTGCCACCATCGATCGCTTTGTGATTCGCAATGAAGTTCCGGGCACTGTGTTGGAGACGATTTCTGATAGCGCCGCGCCAAAAACGCCCAATACCGGCAGTAGGGCGGGGTCCTATGCAGCGTGGGAAGCTTTCCGAGCGGCGTTCTTGGCGGACCTGCATTTCGACGATCCGGGGCAAATGCCACCGCGCAATGGCGGCATTAACTGGATGCGCTTGCCATTGCCCGGCACTGTTGGCGTCACGCTTTATCGCGTTAACAGTCCTGGCAGCATTGGCGCATTTCTCAACTTCAAGGACGCCGACAGCATGGCTCTATTTGATGAATTGCAAGCTGATCGGGGTGCCATCGATGCTGAATTCGCGGCAGCAGGCATTCCCGGATTGGAGTGGCGGACCGAAAGCGAAGGTAGAACTCTCTCCGTATCTATCCCTTCGCCTCTGCCTTGGGATCCAGCGCAGCAGGCTGAACAACGTGCGTGGCTCAGTCGAGCAGCCAATCAGTTTGTGAACAGCCTTCGGCCTCGGCTCGCAAGGCTTACAGGGTGACAGCGTCGAGGACGGTCGCCAAATGAACAAGCTAATTATCTTAATGCTCGCTGATCAAAATCGAAGCTAGCATCAAAGTGGTAAAATAAGCGCGGCGCGTCACTTTGCGTCGGCTTCGGTAACGCGCATTTCTTGATTTCAAGTCTCCCTTAATTCAAATAACAAGGCTTGAATTCAAACCTCACCGGCGGATTCGCGCCGGTGGCTCCGGATAATGACTGCGTGACGCTGCCTTTTTCACATCCTTACGTTGTTCTGGAAGACAAATCTTTGTCCGGGGCGCTGCTGTTTGATCAGCCTGAAGCCATCATTATTGCGCATAAGCCTGATCAAGTTGAAGCTGCCTTTGACCAGATGGAAAAAGCCCGCCGTGCCGGTTTGCACCTTGTTGGTTATGCGGCTTTCGAGCTTGGTTATGTACTCGAGCCGCACTTTGGCAGTCAATTTCACAAACCGGCAGTGCCATATCTTTTGTTTGGCGCGTTCCGGGAGCCCAAATCGTTCGATTGGAGCCAAATAGCGCCAGTGACCGAGCCGGTGCAGCTTGCCTCCGACTGGAGCTATCAAGCCTATCAGGCGAGGTTCAATCAGGTATTGGATTTTATTCGCGGCGGCGATGTCTACCAGATCAACCTTACATTCCCTATGCGGGGCCACTTTGATGGGGACCCGCTCGCCCTGTTTGCAGCCATGCGTCGTCGTCAGCCTGTAACCTTGGGCGGCGTTATCGCGCTGGATAGGCACATGATTTTATCGGCCTCGCCAGAACGCTTTTTCACTGTTACCGGGCGTGAGATCACGGCAAAACCAATGAAAGGGACAGCCGCCCGAAGTTTGATCCCGGCGCAAGACGACGCTTTGGCTGCGGCTTTGAGAGCCAGTATCAAAGACCGTGCCGAAAATGTCATGATCGTCGATCTGTTGCGCAACGATTTGAGCAGGCTCGCGGAGCTTGGCTCGGTGAAGGTGCCGCATCTTTTTGAGATCGAAACCTATCCGACTTTGCATCAGATGACGTCAACCGTGACCGCCACCCTGCGGCCTAACCTCAGCTTGCGAGATATTTTCGCCGGATTATTTCCATGCGGTTCGGTGACCGGCGCGCCAAAAATCCGCGCCATGGAAATCATCCGCGATCTAGAAGTTGAGGCACGAGGCTGCTACTGCGGCTCTATTGGCCACATAAGTCCTGGCGGGGACATGAAATTCAATGTCGCCATTCGTACGGCAACTCTGCTTGATGGAAACCTGACATTTAACGCCGGGTCTGGAGTGGTGTATGATTCAGACGCAAAATCGGAGTGGGAGGAATGTCACTTGAAAGCCAGTTTCATAACCGGGATTTCGGCCTGATCGAAACCCTGCTCTGGTCAAAAGCGCAAGGCTTCGCTTTGCTCGATCAGCATGTGGCTCGCCTCAAGCTATCCGCGGAAAGTTTCGGTTTCGTTTTCAAGGAGGCTGACTTTCGCACCGCGCTTTCCAATGCAGCGGTGGTACTCCCGCGCGAAGGCCAAATCCGTGTGCGAGCCGTGTTGCAGCGCGGCGGAGCCTTAGACGTGAGCCACACGCCGATTTTGCCGGTTGCGGCCGGAACTGTCTGGCGAGTGGCCCGCACCAAAACCATATTTGATTCGCGCTGGCCGCTGCTCCGCCACAAAACGACGCTTCGCGCGC
>JANXSV010000378.1 GCA_025356505.1 Methylovirgula sp. | reverse complement strand
GTGCGGGCAACGGTTGCAGTGCGCATGAAGCGGCCTTTTTAGATTATGGCCGCTTCTAGCAAGCTTGGGGGCAAAAAACTACCCTGTATTGCTATTTTGCCGCTTTGTTAGGCGGCGAGCAGTTGATGTCCTTCCGCCACACGGGCAGAGGCCCAGCCGCGCGGGCCGGTGAGCATATCCGCATCGCGCGCCGCCTTGGCCATAAGCGCAAGATCATTGGCGTTCTGCGGCTTGGTTTTCAGCAGGGCAACCAGCGCATCATAACGGGCATTGCCGATACGGTAAGCGGCACCGTCCAGGTACATCCAGCCGGAAACACCACCGATGCGCGAGGATTGCGCAGCGGCGATCTCACTCTTGAAGGCACCAAGATCACCGCGCAGACTTTCGGCCTTGGCCCAAAGCCGGGCAATCGGTGTATTGGTTGCCGCGTTCAAAAACTGTGAGGAAGCGGTTACAAAAGCTGTGGCTGTTGCGGCGGCGGCAACGCCAAGCATAAGTTCGCGCCGGGTTGGATGTTTGTTCATGTGCGTCTCCTGTGACCGGAAGCTTCCGGCCGGGGCATGGTTTTGGGGATTGCATCACCGCTCAAACAAATAGTGCAAATCTGCAGGCTAAAACCTGATGGCCAAAACCTGGAACCGCACGGACCTTGAGCCGGAACACGCAAGATCAAAGATAATTACCCGATATTGAACGGTAGATGAATAGATCGGCGCAGTTTCGCCCTCAGGCGCGCCATTAAGGCTGTTTGACCAATTTACACTTGAAAGGTCGCCATTTTGCATAAGTTCGCCTAATAAATAAGGGCCATGACGCCAGCCACTCTTCCAGCTCCCTTAACTATCCCAATATCTGGAGTGGCCGCGCCGGCATTGCCCTATGTTCCAGCGTTGGACGGCCTGCGCGCGATCGCGGTTATTCTGGTCTTGCTATCGCATTTTCCCTATGTGGCTGGGTGGCACTTCCACGCCTTAATATGGCAGTACGTGCAGGTTTTTCGCACGGGCTATATCGGCGTTGACCTGTTCTTCGTGCTCAGCGGCTTCCTGATTTCGCGGTTGTTGATCCGCGAAAAACAGCTTAACGGCCGGATCGACATTTTCGCATTCTATCGCCGCCGCGCCTTTCGCATCTTCCCGATTTATTATCTCGCGCTGATCGTCTGCCTGATCATGTTTCCGCCAAGCGGTGGCGCGGTGGCAAGCCTGATATTTTACGTATTTAACTATTATCACCCGTTCCACCCCGCGCCCTACGCGCTGGAGCATACTTGGTCACTCTGCGTCGAGGAGCAATTCTATCTGCTCTGGCCGATGATCGTGATGCTGATGCCGCTGCGATGGGGACGGCCTTTCACGCTTTTTGTGCTGCCTGCTCTGGCGCTGCTGAGCGCTGCGGTTTTGATTCTGAGCTTCGAGCCGGTGTTGGCGGCTGAACTGATCTATAATTCTCTGTTCACGCGCATGTTGTCCTTGGCGTTTGGCGCCTACCTGGCGTTTCGTGAGGCGGAAGGCGCGCCTATACCGTTGAGCCGCTGCGTTCTTATCATTTCAACCGGGCTCGCAGTTCTGGTATGGGCGCTCTTGTGCCGAAGTGCGGGCTGGCTCCCGGCAGGCGGAACCGCCACCGCGCTCGTTTTGCTGGGATTTGCCGTGCTCGAGGCCGGGACTGTGGCGCTGGTTTTGAGCAACGCGCTGCGCTGGCTGACGTCGACATTATCGTGGACGTGGCTACGCGCCATTGGCCGCATGTCCTACGGGCTGTATCTCTACCATCTGATCATCCTTTTTGCGCTTGGCATAAATCCGGCTGCCGCTGCGCAAGGTGTCAGTGCCACAGCGTTTTTCGCGGCTCTGCTCCTGACCTTTGGCATCGCGGCGCTATCATTCCGCTTTATTGAACGGCCCCTGCTCGCCATGCGCAGCAGGGCTTGAGCGAAGAAAGAGCGCCATGACGCAGATTTTGCTTCCCAGTCGCAACACGTGTAAACTCGTACCACCCGTCCGGGCTGGATTCTGATGTCATTTGCCCGCAATATCGCCACTGTCGCCACCGGGACCGGGATCTCCCGCGTATTGGGGTTTGTCCGCGATATTCTGCTGGCAAATCTGCTCGGCGCGGGCGCTGTAGCAGACGCTTTTGTGGTTGCGTTCCGCTTGCCAAACCTGTTTCGCAGGCTGTTCACCGAAGGCGCTTTCAACGCCAGTTTTGTGCCGATTTTTGCGCAACTGAAATCGGAAAAAGGCGAACCTGCGGCGCGGGCTTTCGCGGGGCAGGTTTTGAGCGGCATGATGCTGGCCGTAAGCTTCGCAACCGTGGCCGCGGAGATCTTCATGGAGCCGCTGGTGTTTGCGATGGCGCCAGGATTTTTCAAAAACGCCGAAGAGGCGGCACTCACAGTTTATCTCAGCCGGTTGGCATTTCCATTTTTAGGATTTTGTTTGATCGCCGCAGTGTTCAGCGCGCTGCTCAATTCGCGTGAAAAATTCGGGACTGCCGCCTTTGCTCCGGTCATTCTTAATTTGGTACTGGTCAGCGCTTTGGTGCTGGCAGCGCGCTATGGCGGTGCCAATGCCGTTTTGACGGCGGCGCTGGTGAGCGGCGGCGTTTCGCTGGCTGGCCTGGCGCAAGTGATCTGGTGTTTTTGGGGGTCAGGGTTTTCCGATCTTACGTTGCAACGCCCTCGCCTTACGGAGCCGATGCGCACCATGTTGGCGCTAAGCGTGCCGGGGCTGGTGGCAGGTGGCATCACCCAGATCAATGGTTTCATCGGCAGTCTTATTGCCTCATCCGCCCCAAGCGCCGTTTCCGAGCTGTATTATGCCGATCGGGTCTATCAGTTGCCGCTCGGGCTGGTGAGCACCGCTCTGGGGCTGGTTCTGCTGCCCCGGCTGGCGCGCATGTTCGCCCAAGGTCAGCGGGATTTGGCGCAACAGGTTCAAAATGCAGCCGTGGAAAGCTCGCTGTTTTTGACACTCCCCGCCGCTGTGGCGCTGGCGGTGAGCGCAACGCCGATTACGGCGGTTTTATTTCAGCATGGCGCATTTGGTGAAAGCGCGACGCGTGGCACGGCGCTGGCGCTGCAGGCTTTCGCGCTGGGGCTGCCTGCCTTCAGCCTGGCCAAGGCGCTACAGCCATCATTTTTTGCGCTGCAGCGGATGCGCGCGCCGTTGCTGATTGCGGTGATCGGCGGCGGGCTGGATCTGGCGCTTTCATTGGCGCTGTTTCCCCGCTTCGGGGCTCAGGGCATA
>JANXSV010000351.1 GCA_025356505.1 Methylovirgula sp. | reverse complement strand
GTGTCGTATTTGGTCAATTTTCTCCAATTCCCGACGCCAAAATGTCACAGTAATGCAGTGACGAATGGGTTTCCAGCACGAGCATGTCGTGCTAGGACCCCAGAGAAATCGCATATAACCATGGCGGGGATATCCCGTTCGCAATGTTGAGGATTTTGCCGATGAGTGCCGCGCCCCGCTATGTTCAGTCCAACAGCTTTTTCGCCGCATCTTTGCTCGAAGCTGATCCGGAACTTGCCAATACGATTGAACTTGAGCTTGGCCGTCAACGGCACGAAATAGAGTTGATAGCGTCAGAAAATATCGTTTCCCGCGCGGTTTTGGAAGCGCAAGGCTCGGTGATGACGAATAAATATGCCGAGGGTTATCCCGGACGGCGGTATTACGGCGGGTGCCAATTTGTCGATATGGCTGAAAATCTGGCCATTACCCGCGCTTGCAAGTTGTTCGGATGCAACTACGCCAATGTTCAGCCAAATTCGGGCAGTCAAGCCAATCAGGCGGTATTTCTCTCGGTTTTGAAGCCGGGCGACACGTTTATGGGTCTCGATCTTGCCGCGGGAGGGCATTTGACCCACGGCTCCTCGGTCAATATGTCCGGTAAGTGGTTTAATGTGGTCTCCTACGGTGTGTGTGTGGTTGATCAGCGCATTGATATGGATGCTGTGGAGCGGCTGGCGCTGGAACATCGCCCGAAATTGTTGATCGCAGGCGGTTCAGCCTATCCACGTCATTGGGATTTCGCCCGTTTTCGTGAAATTGCGGACAAAATCGGCGCCGTATTCCTGGTTGATATGGCGCATTTTGCCGGTCTGGTTGCTGGCGGTGCGCATCCCTCACCATTCCCGCATGCGCATATCGCGACAACAACGACCCATAAGACCTTGCGTGGCCCGCGCGGCGGCATGATTTTGACCAATGATGAAGCTTGGGCGAAAAAGCTGAATTCGGCAGTGTTCCCCGGCTTGCAGGGCGGTCCGCTCATGCATGTTATCGCGGCCAAGGCTGTAGCGTTTGGCGAAGCGCTGCGTCCTGATTTCAAGTTATATGCTGATGCCGTCGTTGCAAACGCCGCTATGTTGGCCGCAACATTGAAAAATGCCGGATATGACATCACGACTGGCGGAACTGACAACCACTTGATGCTTGTTGACCTGCGCTCGAAAAAGCTAAACGGGAAAAATGCAGAGGCTGCCATGGGCCGCGCTCATATCACCTGCAACAAGAACGGTGTGCCTTTCGACACTGAAAAGCCTATGATCACATCCGGCGTCCGCCTGGGTTCACCCGCCGCGACCTCGCGCGGCTTTGGCCTCGCTGAATTCAAGTTGGTTGGCGAACTCATCATCGAGACGCTTGATGGCTTGGCCAAAAATGGCGAATCGGGCAATGCTGTCGTCGAAGAAAGCGTAAAGGACAGGGTGCATGCCCTTACCAAGCGCTTCCCGATTTATCAGTAGCTTTGACGGAAGCCGAAAGCTTTCGGGGCAGGGCGGGAGGATCCCATGCGCTGTCCCTATTGCGCCAGTTTAGACACGCAAGTTAAAGATTCTCGTCCGACGGATGATTCATCCTCAATTCGGCGGCGACGTGTCTGCCCCGATTGCGGCGGGCGTTTCACAACTTTTGAGCGGGTACAACTGCGTGAACTGACCGTGGTGAAGAAAACCGGACGCCGCGTCCCGTTTGACCGCGATAAGTTGACCCGTTCTATCAATATCGCTCTGCGTAAGCGGCCTGTTGAGCCTGAAAGAGTTGAAAGGCTGGTAAATGGCATCGTCCGCCAGCTTGAAAGTTCCGGAGAAAACGACGTTGCCTCCGAAGACATTGGCAAAATCGTTATGGAGGGCCTGAAGGGCTTGGATGCGGTGGCATATGTGCGCTTTGCTTCTGTGTATCGCGACTTTCGCGATGCAAAAGATTTCGGGGCGCTTGCGGAAGAGCTTTCCGAGCTTGAGCCTGACAAACCATGAAGCCCGGCTTTATGGACTTAGACTTTATGGCGGGGGCGTTGCAATTTGGCCGCAGAGGGTTGGGGCGCTCGGGTTCGAATCCTTCCGTTGGGGCGTTGGTCGTTAAAGACGGCATTGTTGTCGGCAGGGGGGTTACCGCTTCAGGGGGCAGGCCGCATGCGGAGCCGGTAGCTCTGGCGCAGGCGGGTGCACTGGCGCGCGGGGCGACGCTCTATGTTACGCTCGAACCTTGCAGCCATACCGGCAAGTCGCCCCCCTGTGTTGAGGCTGTCATTGCTGCCGGAATTGCCCGTGTGGTTTCGGCAATGGAAGATCCAAATCCGCTGGTCGCCGGGCAGGGCCATTCGCGGTTGCGTTCGGCGGGCATCGAGGTTTTGACTAATATACTCGCAGCCGAAGCGCGCCAAGCGCATCTCGGGCACATCTTGAGGGTTACTCAGGGCCGCCCCATGGTGACGCTGAAAATTGCTCAAACTGCGGATGGTTATGCCGCTGGAGGAGATTATGATCCGCGGCTGATGATTACAGGGCAGGCGGCCAATTCATTTGTTCAAGTTTTGCGCAGCCAACATGACGCTATCATGATCGGCAGTGAGACCGCCCGCATTGATGACCCCGCACTGACTGTGCGGCTGGCGGGCGTCGATTGCAAACCGTTGCGGGTGGTGCTGGACCGAGAAGCGTCGCTCAATGTTAGGTCTCGCTTGGTGGTGAGCGCGCGTGAAATTCCTACATTAATTTTTGTCGGTGAAGCTGCTGATAAGGCGCGTATTTCCGCGCTGATAGATATGGGTGTCGATGTTGAGGTGGTCCCGCTTTCTGGCGCGCATCTTGATTTGAAGGCGGCGTTGCAAGCGCTAGCACACAGAGGTGTGACGAGAGTGTTTTCTGAGGGCGGGCCGCAAGTTGGGTCTGCTTTGATTGATCTGGGGCTTGCCGACGAAGTCGTGCTTTTGACGGCACCTAAACCTTTTGGAAGACGCGGCGTGGCCGCTTTGAGTATCGGGGCGCGGACGGCGTTGGGCTCTGAGGCACTTTACAGAACCTCAGAGCCGACCCATATCGGGATGGATAAATTAGAGATGTTTGAGAGGCGCTGAATGTTTACTGGGCTGGTCACAGATGTGGGCGAATTGGTGTCGGTTGAGACGCGTGGCTCGGCCCGGCGATTGCGGATTTCGTGCAACTATGACGCTGAGGGCATTGCTCTGGGTGCCTCGATTGCAAATAACGGCGTCTGTCTCACTGTGGTTGGCGTGGGCGCTGCAGGAAACAAAACCTGGTTTGAGGTCGATGCAGCCGCGGAAACGCTGGCTGTGACCTCACTGCAAAGTTGGAAGCCAGGACAAAAGATCAACCTTGAACGATCGCTTAAGGTGGGCGACGAACTTGGCGGGCACATCGTTTCAGGGCATGTCGATGGTATAGCGAAATTGGTTGAGCGTGAGGACTTTGACGCGCAAGCGCGCTTCAATTTCAGGGTTCCGAAAGGTTTACGCAAATTCATCGCGCAGAAGGGTTCCGTAGCCTTGGACGGCACATCGTTGACTGTGAACTCGGTGGATGATGATATTTTTTCAGTTTTGCTCATCCCGCACACTCTCGCGGTGACCACCTGGGGTGCCTCACGTGTCGGTGACGACATCAACCTTGAAGTGGATATGATGGCGCGCTATGCGGCAAGGCTCGCCGAAGTTAAAGATTAGCGTTGCTCTTCCCGGACGTGCGGTTTAATCAAACCACTCATTTAACGAGGTGGATTTGATGGCAGAGCCCAAACGCGCGGTGGATACGAGCAAGATCGATGTCCATGGCGCGCGCTTTCTTATTGTTGAAGCGCGGTTTTACAATGACATCGGCTCCATGCTGTTGGCGGGTGCGCAGCGGGCGTTTTTGGCTGCGAACGCAAGTTTCGACGTTTTAAGCGTGCCGGGTGCTCTCGAAATTCCCATCATGATGGCTATCGCGCTTGAGGCTGCACGGGCGCAGGGTAAACCCTATCAAGGGGCTGTGGCGCTGGGATGTATCATTCGCGGCGAGACATATCATTTCGAGATTGTTTGCAACGAAAGTGCCCGCGCGCTCATGGATTTGAGCATGGGTCTCAAGCTTCCTTTTGGAAATGCCATTCTGACGATGGACACGGAGGAACAAGCGATTGTTCGGGCGAATCCGGAACTTGGCGACAAGGGCGGGGATGCGGCGCGCGCGGCACTTACGGTGCTCACTCTGAAGCATAAGATCGGCGCACACTAATGGCTAAAGTACCTACCCAACGCGCAAATGCGCGCCTTGCTGCGGCTCAGGCTCTCTACCAGATGGACGTGACCGGCAAAGGCATCAACGAAGTGTTTGCTGAGTTTGAGACTTACTGGATTGGTCAGGAAGTTGAGGGCGAGCAATATCTGCCTGCCGAAGTTGCGTTTTTCCGCGATATCGTCGGCGGCGTGCTCAACGATCAGGTGGCGATTGACCGCGCGATTGATGCTTCGCTCGTGCAGGGGTGGCCGTTAGCGCGGATTGAGGCGTTGATGCGGGCGATTTTGCGCGCCGGCACTTATGAGCTCAAAAAGCGCAAAGACGTGCCGCCGAAAGTTTGCATTTCAGAATATGTCGATGTCGCTTCGGCGTTTTTCGGGCGCGAAGAAAGCGGCATGATCAATGCCGTTTTGGATGTCCTCGCGCGGCAGGAACGGCCGGACCAGTTCTGATAGCAGGGGTGGCCAGTGTCAGATTTGTCGGAAGATGACATTATAAGTCGCTGTTTCGCTCCGCTGGCGGGTCCGGGAGGCTTGGGCCTGAGAGACGATGCTGCGCTGATTTCGCCGCCAAAAGGTCACGACCTGGTGATTTCAAAAGACATGATTGTGTCGGGGGGGCATTTCTTCGCTGATGATCCGCCCGAATCCATCGCGAAAAAGGCGATTCGCGTAAATGTTTCGGATCTGGTCGCCAAGGGCGCGCAGCCTTACGGATTTTTGCTTGGACTGGCGCTTCCTCCTGCAATTGAGCCGGAGTGGATTGAAAAATTCGCAACCGGGCTTGGCGAGGACGCGCGGCTCTACAACATGCCGTTGCTCGGCGGAGATACGGTCAAGGGCCATTTGACCGTTTCCATCACCGCCTTGGGGCTGGTGCCTAAGGGCAAAATGGTGCCGCGTACGGGCGTAAAGCCCGGTGACGAGCTTTTTGTTTGCGGGCCTATAGGTAATTCCGCTCTCGGCTTACGTATTCTGCGGGACGATGCGCATGACGGGCATTGGATTTCGCGGCTGAAGGCGGAACAGCGCGACTTTCTCGTGCAAAGTTACCGCGTTCCTGCGGTGATTGATCGCCATGCGAAAATACTGCGCGAATATGCACATGCGGCGATGGATGTTTCAGACGGCTTGGTGGGTGATCTCACCAAGATGCTGAAAGTGTCCGGAGTTTCTGCCGAAAT
>JANXSV010000345.1 GCA_025356505.1 Methylovirgula sp. | reverse complement strand
GGCCGTCAAAAAGGGCATACGGAACTTTACCGTGGTGCCGAATATGTCGTGGATTTTCTGCCCAAGGTCAAAATCGAAGTTGTTCTGGCCGACGAGCATGTTGAACGGGCTATTGAGGCGATAAAGAAGGCGGCGCAAACCGGCCGCATCGGAGATGGCAAGATATTTGTATCTTCCATCGAAAACGCCATCCGCATCCGCACCGGCGAAACGGGCAACGACGCTATTTAGCGCCGGATATCGCGCGGGCGGGGGTTAGCGCGCATACAGTTTTAACCAAAGTCTCCATTTGGGGCTGATCAGAGAGGCAGACACATGAAAACCGCTAAGGACGTGCTAAAGTTTATCAAAGATAATGATGTGAAATATGTGGACCTGCGCTTCACTGATCCGCGCGGCAAGTGGCAGCACGTGACCTTCGACCAGACCCTGATTGACGAAGATATCTTCGCCGACGGCACCATGTTTGACGGATCATCCATTGCGGGCTGGAAGGCCATCAACGAATCCGACATGACCTTGATGCTCGATCCGACAACAGCCTGCATGGACCCGTTTTTTGCGGCCGCAACTCTGGTGATCGTTTGCGACATTCTTGAGCCATCAACCGGCGAGCCCTACAACCGCGATCCACGCGGTATTGCCAAGCGCGCGGAAGCCTTCCTCAAGACCACAGGCATCGGCGACACTTGCTTCATCGGGCCAGAGGCTGAATTCTTCGTATTCGACGACGTTCGTTTCAAGGTTGACCCGTATAACACCGGCTTCAAGCTCGATTCGAAGGAGCTTCCTTCAAACACCGACTCCGAATACGAGGGCGGCAACACCGGCCACGGCATTCGCACCAAGGGCGGCTATTTCCCCGTTCCGCCACTGGACGCAGATCAGGACATGCGCGGCGAAATGCTTGCAGCAATGGCCTCGATGGGCGCGGTTGTTGAAAAGCATCACCATGAAGTTGCTTCCGCTCAGCATGAGCTCGGTTTGAAATTCGGCACATTGACCAAGATGGCCGACCATCTGCAGGTGTATAAATATTGCATCCATCAGGTGGCTCAGTCCTATGGCAAGACCGCAACATTCATGCCGAAGCCGATTTACGGCGACAACGGCTCGGGCATGCACGTTCACCAGTCAATCTGGAAAGCTGGCAAGCCGATCATGGCTGGTAACAAATATGCTGACCTCTCGCAGGAATGCTTGTGGTACATCGGCGGCATCATCAAGCATGCCAAGGCGCTGAACGCTTTCACAAACCCATCGACCAACTCCTACAAGCGTCTGGTTCCAGGGTATGAAGCTCCCGTGTTGTTGGCCTATTCTGCCCGTAACCGTTCGGCATCCTGCCGTATCGTTTACACCAACAATCCAAAGGCCAAGCGCGTTGAAGTGCGCTTCCCGGACCCAACAGCCAACCCCTATCTGGCATTTGCTGCCATGTTGATGGCTGGCCTCGACGGTATCATCAACAAGATCGATCCAGGCCCGGCAATGGACAAGGATCTGTATGATCTGCCACCCAAGGAACTGAAAAAGATCCCGACCGTGTGCGGCTCGTTGCGTGAAGCGCTGCAGAACCTTGATAAGGATCGCGGGTTCTTGAAGGCCGGCGGCGTGTTCAATGACGACTTCATTGACGCCTATATCGAACTGAAAATGACCGAAGTCATGCGCACAGACATGACCCCGCATCCGGTCGAATTCGACATGTACTATTCCTGCTAACAGCCGGAACACTCTCTTAAAGGAGGCGGTCTTCGGGCCGCCTTTTTTGGTTGGAACTTTTGCGAGAACCGCTTATTCTACTCGGCCTGAGCAGTCTGACGTCCGAAATGATCTTTTCCTCTGGCGCGATCGAGCGCGATCTGGCGCTGACGCATCCGCATGGCGGCGCGCTTTTCCGTCGTGAGCAAAGCGATGCAGTGCGGGCAGGAAACACCCTCCTCATAGGCCGGAGAAGCGATGTCCTCCTGCTCCAGCGGCGCACGGCAGCCGTAGCATAGTTTGAGATCGGACACCTCAAGTCCGTGGGTGACAGCCACACGCTGATCAAATACGAAGCAGGAGCCGTTCCACAGGCTTTGTGATTGCGGCACTTTTTCGAGATATTTCAGAATCCCGCCCCTGAGGTGGAACACTTCCGGGAAACCCTGATCGAGCATGTAGCTCGAAGCCTTTTCGCAGCGGATGCCGCCCGTGCAGAACATCGCCACTTTTTTGTTCTG
>JANXSV010000307.1 GCA_025356505.1 Methylovirgula sp. | reverse complement strand
GAGCGGCTTCTCCCGCGCCGACAGCGGCTGCCTCCTCGATGCCTGCGGCGCATTCTTCGATGCCGCCAGCAGCTTCCTCCTCAATGCCTGCGGCAGCGGCTTCTTCCATGCCTCCGGCGCCTGCAGCAGCCAAAATTGCAGCGGATAATAATATCGCGGTTTCGAGCATCGAGGGCTCAGGCAAGCGCGGGCAGGTGCTGAAGGGTGATGTTCTGGCGGCGATCGCAGCGCCCGCCGCCGCCCCGGCAGTTATCACGGCTCCCGCGCCTGTTATAGCCGCGCCGCGCGCCGCTCCCCCTGCCGATGATGCTTCGCGTGAAGAGCGGGTTAAAATGACCAAGCTGCGCCAGACCATCGCGCGCCGCCTGAAGGAAGCCCAGAACACGGCAGCCATGTTGACCACATTCAACGAAGTGGACATGAGCGAAATCATGGCGATGCGCGCCCGCTACAAGGATGTGTTCGAGAAAAAACACGGGTCAAAGCTCGGCTTTATGGGTCTGTTCGTGAAGGCTTGCGTGCAAGCGCTCAAGGAAATTCCTGCGGTCAATGCCGAAATCGATGGCACGGACCTCGTTTATAAGAATTACTACCATGTCGGTATTGCGGTGGGCACGGAAAAGGGCCTCGTGGTGCCGGTGGTGCGCGATGCTGATCTGCTCTCCGTATCGGGCATCGAGAAGAAAATTGCCGAATATGGCAAGCGGGCCCGCGATGGCCAGCTCAAGATCGAAGATATGACGGGTGGCACATTCACCATCACCAATGGCGGTATCTATGGCTCGCTAATGTCGACGCCGATCCTGAATGCGCCGCAGTCCGGTATTCTGGGAATGCATAAAATCCAGGAGCGCCCGATGGTGGTTGGCGGCAAGGTCGAAATCCGCCCGATGATGTATCTGGCGCTTTCCTATGACCACCGTATCGTGGATGGTAAAGAAGCCGTCACCTTTCTGGTCCGGGTTAAAGAAGCTTTGGAAGATCCGGCCCGTCTGGTTCTGGATTTGTAATTCACTCATAGGAGTTCAAAATGGCAAACGGTCCTCTCCCTCTCGAAATCACCATGCTGGCGTGGTCTTGCGTGCTGGTGTTACTGCAACTGGTCATTCAGGCGACAACCGGTGTTTCGTGGGGTCTGCCATATTTGATGAGCACGCGTGATGAGCAAAAGCCCGTCGAGGGCGTTATGGCGCAGCGCATCAACCGCGCCTTTCACAACATTATGGAATCATTCCCGGTTTTCGTGGCGGCGGTGTTGGCGGTTGTTGCCACCGCACATCTTTCCCCCACCACGGCGCTTGGGGCCCAACTGTATTTCTGGGGCCGTGTCGCCTATCTGCCGATGTATGTGTTCGGGATTCCGGTTGCGCGCACGTTGGCGTGGACTGTTTCGATCGTCGGCATTGTTCTGGTTCTGAGCGGCCTGTTCCATTAGGGACGCGGGCGCAAAGCCCCTTTTCGGAGTTTTAAATGAGTTATGACCTTATCGTGATCGGCTCCGGGCCAGGTGGCTATGTCTGCGCCATTCGTGCGGCACAGCTCGGGCTCAAAGTGGCCGTTGTGGAAAAGCGCAAGACCTTTGGCGGCACATGCCTGAACATCGGTTGTATTCCCTCCAAGGCGCTGCTCTACGCGTCCGAAATGTTTGAAGAGGCTGGTCACGGTATGGCAGCGCTGGGCATTAAATTGCCCGCGCCAGAGCTCGATATGCCCGCAATGATGAAACACAAGCAGGACACGGTCGATGCCAATGTGAACGGCGTGGCGTTTCTGCTCAAAAAACATAAGGTTGAGACGTTTACCGGCCACGGTTCCATTGGTGGTGCAGGCGTTGTCAATGTTACAGCGCAGGACGGCACTGTTACTGCTTTGGAAACCAAAAATATCGTTATTGCGACCGGCTCTGATGTTGCCAAGTTGCGCAACAGCAAAGGCGAGACGATCACAATAGATGAAACCACAATCGTCTCCTCCACCGGAGCCCTCACCTTGCAAAAAGTCCCGGGCCATCTCGTGGTGGTAGGTGCTGGCGTCATCGGGCTTGAGCTTGGTTCGGTGTGGTTGCGCCTTGGGGCAAAGGTCACCGTTGTCGAATATCTCGACCGGATCCTGCCTGGCATGGATGGCGAAGTGGCCAAGACTTTCCAGCGTCTGCTGGAAAAGCAGGGTTTCTCGTTCAAGCTGGCGGCCAAGGTCACCGACGTCAATCCTTCCGAAAGCGGCGGGGCGAGTGTGAGCTTTGAACCTGTGGCAGGCGGCGCTTCTCAGTCACTTGGTGCCGATATTGTGCTGATTGCCACGGGCCGCGTTCCCTTTACTGAGGGGCTTGGTCTTGAGACGGCGGGTGTCGCTCTGGAGCGCGGACGTGTGGTCATTGACGGGCATTTTGCCACCAATGTCGCTGGAATTTATGCCATAGGCGATGTGGTGCGCGGGCCAATGCTGGCGCATAAGGCCGAAGATGAAGGCGTGGCGCTGGCGGAGATCATCGCCGGGCAGCACGGCCATGTAAATTATGATGCCATTCCCGGGGTTGTCTACACGCAGCCTGAGGTTGCCTCAGTCGGCAAAACCGAAGAAGAGCTGAAGTCCGCCGGGATCGCGTACAAGGTTGGCAAATTTAATTTCACCGCCAATGGCCGGGCCCGCGCCATGCGCCACACCGATGGTTTTGTGAAAATTCTGGCTGATGCCACCACCGATAGGGTGCTTGGTGCCCATATCATCGGTTTTGGTGCAGGCGACATGATTCACGAAATCGTTGTGCTGATGGAATTTGGCGGCAGCTCGGAAGATCTGGCGCGCACCTGTCACGCGCATCCGACCTTGTCGGAAGCGGTCAAAGAAGCAGCGATGGCGGTGGAAAAACGGCAGATCCACGCTTAAGGGTAAAGCCTGCGCGCTTAAACCAGCGTGCGCTTTGGCCGCTCATTTGGCGCAATGTTCAGTGAATGATGCGTCAAAAGGTGAGGGTGAGATGGAAAAACTCAAGCGCGCGGCTCTTTTGGTCCTAGCCGGACTTTTTCTGATTGAGGCTTGGCTGTGGGAGCAGTTCGTTGCTCTGGGGCGGGTGCTGATCGCGCATGTTCCCTATGAGCGGTTTAAGCAGTGGCTTGCTGCGAAGATCAGCGCTTTGCCGCCCGCCGCCGTCGTGCCGATTTTTATTTTACCGATTTTGGTGATTTTGCCGTTCAAACTGCTTGGACTTTGGTTGATCGGACATCACCACCATTTCTTTCTCGGCGCTTTGGTGTTTCTGGCGGCCAAAATGTCAGGGCTTGCGGTCACGGCGTTTTTATATGACCTGACGAAAGACAAGCTGATGATGATGGCCTGGTTCCGGTGGGTCGCAGCCAAGGCCATTGCGCTGAAAGCTTGGGCGCATGGTCTGGTTGCACCCTATAAGGCAGGGCTGAAGCTGCGCATTGCCGCCCTCAAAGCCTATCTGCCGCGAGCGCGCGGCGGTTTCGTGGCTCTGGCGCTTCGCCTGCGCAAGCAGATGTCGCGCGTCAGGCAAGGCTGAGGCAAAGGTAAAACAGAACTCTTGGGTGAGTCAGCGCGCTCTTGGATGCGCGGCTCGATATGCGTCCATAAGCCGGACTGAATCGATGGCCGTGTAGATCTGCGTCGAGGATAGAGACGCGTGCCCGAGCAATTCCTGAATGGTGCGCAGATCGCCGCCGCCACCTAGCAGGTGAGTGGCAAAGGAGTGGCGCAGCGCGTGTGGCGTCGCCGTTTCGGGGAGGCCGAGCCCGCCTCGTAGCCGCTCCATTGCAAGCTGAATGATGCGCGGGCTGAGTGGCCCGCCCCGCGCGCCGCGAAATAAAGCGCCGTTTTCCAGCGGGTAGGGGCAAAGTTTCATGTAGAGATCAACCGCGCGCCGCACCGGCTCTATAATGGGCACAGAGCGGGTTTTGTTGCCTTTGCCGGTCACGGTGATCTGGTCGCGGGTGAGGGCAGGAGCGTTTTGCACCTCGATGCCCAGCGCCTCGGAAATGCGCAGCCCGGCCCCATAAAGCAGGGATAAAACCGCTGCGTCACGCGCCACGATCCATGGTTGCGATGGCTCGCCATCGCGGATTTGCGTCCCGGCCATTGCTGTTGCAGCGTCGGCAGGGATGGGTTTTGGCAGCGAGCGCGCCAATTTGGGCGAGCGTACAGTTGAAAAAGGTGCGGCGCTGCCCTTGCCTTCACGCTCCAAATGCCGCGCAAAAGACCGAATTCCGGCGAGGCCGCGCATCAGGGAGCGGCTGCCCACCTCATCGCGCCGACGGAAAGCCATAAAGGCGCGGATATCCGCCGGTTTAAGGTTTTTCATCACCTCGAAAGAAATGGCTTCTCCAAGATGTTGCGCCTCGAAGACGATGAACTGGCGCAAATCCCGCGCGTAGGCTTCGAGTGTTTTAGGCGACATGCGCCGCTGCTGCAGATGCGCCAGCCAGTTTTGTGCTTCCAGCGCCAAAGGCGTTGCCGCGCCATCAAAGAGTGCATTGTGCTCAGTCATAGCCCAACATCATCCAAGGACTTTAATGCGCCGTTAAGCATCACGCATATGGCGCGTCATTGCGAAAGTTTGCGCAAATATTTCTTGTGGTGTCGCGCCCTCCTGTCGCCATTCGCGCAGAGGTTTCGACATCTGGCTTTTGGAGAGCTTGGCACCATGCGTGTCCAGCAAAAGCACATGATGATGATAGCTTGGTGTCGGCAGGGCGAGCAGATGTTGCAGCAGGCGGTGCACATGCGTTGAGGCGAATAAATCCTTGCCGCGAACCACATCCGTAACACCCTGAGCGGCATCATCCACCGTTACGGCGAGGTGGTAGGATGTGCCAATGTCCTTGCGCGCCAAGACGACAT
>JANXSV010000398.1 GCA_025356505.1 Methylovirgula sp. | reverse complement strand
CAAATCACCTGCCGAAAGAACGAACTACCTGTTCACTGCAACCTTTATAAAAATCCAAACCGCCGACGGTCAAGCAGGCCTGAACGCGTAGGATCGCACAAAACCTTCCACTGTCATATTCTCGGCGATAGCATCGTGCGGGATCAACACATATCTCCATGGCTTGCCGCCATATGTCGCCGCATGCTCGCTGGCGAGGCGGCACCACTCAGCGGCGACATCACGTTTGGCGAGCACGTCTGCCTTCTCCATCTCGTTCGCGGCCTTGGGTTCCAGCATACAAATCTGGCTGTCCATTTCCGCCACGAAGTCGGGCTGGTATTCAAACTGGTCTGCACCAGACCGGTAGAAGAGCTGGAACTGTCCCTTCGTCGGCTTGAACCATTTGATCGCCTGCCCTCAAAAAACCTACCTATTCTCTTTTCTTAAACACGTAGTAGTTTACAGAACCGATCTCACAGGATGATCGTTATTTTACTATCAACTTCGATTTTTGGTTCCATATGACGCACAAGATTATTTCCTCTGAACGCGTCGGGATTTGCTCTCCGGTTTGATAATTTTCGGATTCTAGGCCATAGATTAGACGTTATGTTTTCGGACTTGGCAATGTTATGAAGTTTTGGAAATACCTCTTCGTGTGCTTTTTGGCGATATCGCTCTTGCTTGTAGTCGGCAAGACCGGGAATGCTGTGAATGTCGCACATGGAGACAATAATTTTTGGTCCCAGACATCTATTACGGGGTCGACCGCACATAACACGCATTATGAGATAAATCAGGTCGGCAGTAACATCTCCACTGATTGCGAAAAGCACGGATCATCGCCAGTTCATGATGATAAGCAGTGTTGTGTTTTTGGATCAGTTTGTTCGGCAAAATGTTTCGGCGTGGCGGTAATTTCGTCTGGCATCACTCTCCTGCCTCAAGAGCCCATCGTTCATTCTGCCTTCGTCGCGCAAAGTGTTCAACCATTTGATCGCGGGCTGCCGCCGTTTCGGCCACCAAGGGCTTAGTCACCTTCAGTTATCGGGCCTAGTCGCGCGAGGTTTCACGCAATGATGGTTGACGGTTGCGGTCGCTTTGCGTCTGTGCCCCAGTCTTATTTAGATGCATCGCTTTCTATAGATGGCATGCTTTCTCACTGGAAATATTTCGGAGTTACAAAAATGGATCGTCGCAAATTTCTACTTGCCAGCGCAGCGACGTTGGTTGTCGGTAGAGCTCATGGACAAATGAACCACGGCGCTATGGACCAGTCGATGCCTGATATGAAAGGCATGATGGGCGGCAATAAGGGCAAACCTATATCGTTGCCGGAGGGAGCGCCGCTTAGAGAACCGGCGAAGCTCATCAACACTTCTTCAGAACCGGGTAAGTTTGTAGCTAAAATCATTGCCGCACCTGCAAAAGTTCAACTAGCCAAAGGCCTTGAGACGCCCATCCTCGCCTACAACGGGCAAACGCCAGGCCCTTTGATCGAGCTGACAGAAGGCGATCATGTTGAAATCAGTTTTGCCAACCGCATTCCCAAGCAGGATAGCACCATCCACTGGCATGGCCTTGTCATTCCGTCCAATCAGGATGGTGGCCCTAGAGAGCCGGTTAAATCGGGTTCTGAGCGGGTCTATGCCTTTGACATTGCGGCAAATAGTGCTGGTTCCTTTTGGTATCATCCGCATCCGCATGGGAAAGCAGCAGAGCAGGTCTATCGAGGGTTGGCAGGTGCACTCATAGTTAAGTCGAAACTCGACCCAATTCCGCCAGAATTCGGGGACACCGTTCTGTTCATGTCGGACTTGCGCCTCGCGGCAGATGGCACTTTACCGCCGAGCACGATGATAGACATTATGAACGGGCGGGTTGGCGATCATATTTTGGTTAACGGCCAAAAAAATCCTCTTTTGACCTTACCTTCTGGCACGTCGAGGCGCTTCCGGCTGTATAACGCAACAAGCGCGCGCTTCTTGCGAATGACTTTCGGTAACTTACCCGTGACAATCGTTGGCACCGATGGCGGCTTGCTCGAGGCACCTGTCAATGGTGGGAGAGACATTATGCTAGCGCCGGCAGAACGGCTAGAAATCATTGTCACCTTCCCCACTACCGGCATAGTGAAACTGACAACGCTCGCCTATGATCATGGCTGGATGGGCCCAGGCTGGCCGCGCGACGAAGGTATTACCCTTCTCAGCGTCAATGTCACAGCAGACAAAGCTTATCCTGCGACGCCGCTGCCTACTAAACTCCGGAATATTGCAGAGCTGGGAGCGCCAGCTTTGACGCGGCGCTTCAGCTTGAGCGAAACCATGGGCATGGATGCAAACGGCATGACTATGGGCTTTTTGATCAACGGGAAGAGCTTTGACATGCAGCGTGTGGATGAAGTTTCGCAGGTTGGTCAAGTTGAGCTCTGGGAAATCAATAACCCGACAGACATGGATCATCCATTCCACATTCATGGCACCCAATTCCAGGTGACTGAAACCGAACGGGCGGGTGTGATAACCAAGATGCCGTTTCGCGCTCTGAAAGATACTGTCAATATCAAACGCGGTGAGACAGTACGGCTTCTGACCCGGCAGGATCTGCCCGGAGTGCGGATGTATCACTGCCATATCCTTGAGCACGAGGACCTTGGCATGATGGGCCAAATTGACGTCAAAGCCTGATAGCATCAACAAAAACATCTGCGTCATTATCGTCACAGATGTTTTCCTATTGAAGGACAAACACGCATGCCTTTGTTGAAAAAAACGTCGGCGCCCGAACGTTATAGTTTCGCCCAAATAGTTCTGCACTGGTTGGTTGCAGCACTTATCCTTGTCCAATATGCCACCAGTGGCGCGATAGTTCGCATGAATCAGACCCGCACCCTTGGTCATACGATGGGCGATTGGGATGATATTTTGCATAAGGTCCATATGCGGGTCGGATTGGTGATTTTGCTGCTAATGGGTGGCCGTCTCCTTCTGCGTCTTTTGCTGGGCGCGCCGCTCCAAATCGGAAATCCTACACTTTGGACGACCAAGGCAGCTCGTCTGGCGCACTGGGCGTTTTATGCCCTAGTCTTTGCCCAAGGCGTCACCGGCGCAACAGCCAGCTATTTTTGGTTTCCGATTGCCCCGGTGCATCAAGCTTTGTTCAAATTGATGCTTTTAGTGATCACAGTGCACATTGCCGCCGCGACGTGGCATCATTTCAAACTTGGCGATGCCACACTCAAGCGGATGTTGAAGCCGTGAAACAAATCGCTGTCTTCTTGTTTGCAATTATATTCGCAGGTTCCCCGGCCTCGGCACACCCCCATGTTTGGGTAACTGCAAAGGCGCAAGTTCTGTTTGATGCGCAAGGGCTTGTCACCGGCTTCCGCCACATTTGGAAATTTGATGAGGCTTATTCCGCATATCAAGTGCAAGGCCTTACCGCTAGCGGCGAAATGCCAACCCGCGATCAGATGGCTCCACTGGCTAAGAAAACAATGGAGTCTATGCCGGATTTTAAATATTTTACGTTTGCCAAAGTTGCTGGTGTGGCGCTGGAATATGCTCCAGCTACAGGCGCTCACTATGACGTTGATGCAGATAAGCTCGTGACGCTGACATACGAATTGCCTTTGATTAAGCCCATAGCTTCAAGCTCTGTTTTTGTACTTCAGGTCTATGATCCGGACTTCTTTGTCGAGTTCAATTTTGCCGAAACTGATCCGATCACTTTGGTTGGCGCACCTAGCGGGTGTTCCACGAGTGCCAACAAACCAAAGCCGTTGGAAGTCAGTGAATACAAAAAGCTCTCCGAAGCATTTTTCGCCAACCAGTCACCCGGGAGCAATTTCGGTTTGAAACTCGCTTCTCGCATAATCATCGCCTGCCCGTGAGGCTCTAATGAAATTGAAACATCGGATTTTTTTGTGTTCCGCCGTTACCCAGATCGGCATTGCCGGTGCAGCCGTGGCCGGCAACCCATTTAGCATTGGAATAACTGAGGCGGGCGGTGCACCAACGGGTCTATTTGGATGGATATTGCAGCAACAGATTGTGTTTGAACAGGCGCTAACCAAAGAAGTGCACGCTGTTGTGGCTAGTCCTTATGCAGCTTTCACATTAGCGGGCTTGAGCTTTCTTTACGGAGTGTTTCATGCTGCAGGCCCTGGGCACGGTAAAGCAGTGATAGCGTCGTACATGATTGCTAACGAGCAGACGCTAAAACGGGGGCTGATTTTATCATTTCTAGCAGCGTTGTTACAGGGTCTTGTTGCCATTATTCTGGTTGGCGTCTTAGCTTTGGTGTTTCACGCTACTGCGCAGACCCTCCAAGCGACCGCGCACGGAGTCGAAATAATGGCCTTCGGTGGAATAGCGTTGCTGGGCGGTTGGCTCGTTTGGAAAAAGGGAAGTGCTGTAAAGCAGCTACTCATTTCCAATATTGCGACCGTTTCTACACATAACCATCTACATCACCGCCAAGATCATGACGATCATCATATGAAACATGAAACTTTACCGCGTCATGATCATAACCATGTCCATGACAACCATTGTGGGCATTTTCATGCTCCTGCGCCAGAAACACTGGGTAAAGGGTTTACTTGGAAATCCGCTATAATGACAGTCATTGCGGCAGGATCGCGGCCTTGTTCGGGCGCGATACTGGTACTGGTATTTGCGTTGTCCCAAGGCATTTTTTGGGCCGGCGTTACCGCGACTTTAGCAATGTCGCTCGGGACTGCCATTACGACTGGAGCACTGGCAGCTTTCGCCGTGTTGGCAAAGAGCCTAGCGCTCAGGGTTACAGACGCCAGCGGAGTTCGGGCGGAGCTTGTTCTGCGAGGCCTTGAACTAGGGGCGGCATGTGTCGTCCTGCTTGTGGGCACAGCATTACTCATGGGTACCATCGGTGCGAGTGCATGAAACCTATACATATCGAATGGTACTGCATTTGATGCGTTTCCATTTTCTGGCTCACATGCCGCTGTTTTGGTCCGGCAACCGGCCAGAAGGAGGTCATTTAGTCATGGGTTTAGTGTGAGGACGGATATGTTTACAGAACTGATCTTCCGCGACTCTGACGATTTGCCGGTGGTCGACATGGAGTTGCGCAGCCTTCAGTTTAACTTCATAGCTTTGAGCCGCAGGGCGTTGCCGATGACACTCACCGAAGACAACGACATAGCGGCTGCAGCAATAATCGGGGAAAGGAGCAAACCGAATACCGGGTATAAAACGCCGGCAGCAATAGGGACGCCCGCCGCGTTGTAGATGAAGGCGAAAACCAGATTCTGGCGAATGTTGCCCATCGTCGCTCGGGAAAGAGCCCGGGCGCGCACCAAACCTTGAAGGTCACCCGACAACAGCGTTACCCCAGCGCTTTCCATTGCCACATCCGAGCCTGTGCCCATCGCAATGCCGATGTCGGCAGCGGCGAGCGCGGGAGCGTCATTGACTCCGTCGCCAGCCATAGCAACAACGCATCCTTCCTTACGAAGGCGCTCAACAATCTTGCTTTTGTCTTGGGGTAATATGTCAGCTTCTATTTCTGTTATACCAAGCATACGGGCCACAGCTTCGGCCGTGGTGCGGTTGTCGCCTGTGAGCATAACGATCCTGATATTGTCGGCACGCAGAGCTTCGACCGCCGCCTGTGTCGTACTTTTAAGGGGATCGGCAATCCCCAAAATTCCCGCAACGTGGCCATTTATCGCGACAAATACCGCAGTTGCTCCGTTGTGACGCAATGTTTCGGCCTGCGCGGCTACGGCGGCAATAACAATACCGATTTCGCCGAAAAACTTTCCGTTGCCAATTGCAAGGGTTTTGCCATCAACTGTGCCGGTCACGCCTTTTCCAACAGGTGAATCAAAGTCCCGCGCGATTGATAGTTTTAGCTTTCGTTCCCTAGCCGCCGCCACAATAGCAGCTGCAAGAGGATGCTCGCTGCCCCGCTCAAGACTTGCCGCCAGACGCAGAAGTTCATTTTCACTGATGCCAGGTTGCGGCAACACCGTAGTTACCGAAGGTTTTCCTTGCGTAAGCGTGCCCGTCTTGTCCACCACTAAAGTGTCAATCTTTTCAAACCGCTCAAGAGCTTCGGCATTTTTAATGAGCACGCCCGATCGGGCCCCGCGCCCAACGCCGACCATTATGGACATAGGCGTCGCTAATCCGAGAGCGCAGGGACAGGCAATAATAAGCACCGATACGGCAGCAATTAGGCCAAATGCCATGCGCGGATCTGGGCCATAAATAGACCAGACGATGAAAGTAAACGCGGCAACCCCAAGTACCGCGGGCACAAACCATCCCGCCACTTGGTCGGCCATCCGCTGAATCGGAGCGCGGCTGCGCTGGGCACTCGCCACCATTTGCACGATTTGCGCCAGCATAGTGTCGCTACCGATTTTTTGCGCTCGCATAACAAAAGCACCGGTCTGGTTAATCGTGCCTCCGATGAGCTTCGAGCCGACATTTTTGGTAACCGGCATGGATTCGCCTGTGACCATCGATTCGTCCAATGAACTCCGGCCTTCAACCAATTCGCCGTCCACCGGAGCTTTTTCGCCGGGACGCACGCGCAAGGTGTCGCCGACTGATATTTGGTCAATCGGCACATCTTCGTCCGATCCGTCCGGCCTGACTCTCCGAGCTGTTTTGGGGGTAAGATCGAGAAGTGCACGGATCGCTCCTCCCGTCTGGGCCCGTGCGCGCAGTTCCAGTAATTGCCCCAGCAGCACCAGCACCACAATTACTGCTGCCGCCTCGAAATAGACGGCGACCGCATCGTCGTGCATGCGGAAAGCGGGCGGGAAAATTTGAGGTGCTACAGTTGCAGTGACGCTGTAGCTCCAAGCTACCCCCGTTCCAATGGCGATCAACGTAAACATATTGAGATTGCGTGTTAACAGCGATTGCCAGCCTCGTTGGAAGAATGGCCAGCCTGCCCAGAGAACGACCGGGGTCGAAAGCAAGAGTTCCACCCAGTTTGACCATCGAGGTGCCACAATGAGGCCCATGTCGAAGAAATGACTGCCCATTTCTAGAATGAATAGTGGCACAGTCAGGGCGAGGCCAATCCAGAACCGGCGCGTAAAATCGATCAACTCGTGGTCGGGTCCGGTGTAAGCGCCGGGCATTTCCGGTTCGAGTGCCATGCCACAAATCGGACAGGATTGGGGACCGATTCGACGAATTTCTGGATGCATTGGGCAGGTAAAAATTGTGCCCTCGGGTATCGGCTCGGCGGCTCGGGGCGACAAGTATTTGGAAGGGTTGGCTACGAATTTTGTCGCACAGCCTGCGCTGCAAAAATACTGTGTCTTGCCCGCATAGTCCGCCTTATGCTTGGCCGTGCGCGCGTCAACTGTCATGCCGCAAACCGGGTCCATTGCCTCACTCGGATCTCCCAGCTTTACTTCGTCGGGATGGAGGTGATTATGTTCGGAGTGGTCGTGCGGGCGTGATGGAGTGTCAGGCATTGAAGCCTCCGTGAATATACCCGGGGTGGGTATATTGCTTGGTTGACGTTACTTTAAGGAGATTTAACAAGCAATCATGATCAACCAGAATAAAAATTCATTATTGAAGCGGCTGAGCCGCATTGAAGGTCAAGTGCGCGGTATTGCTCGAATGGTGGAAGGTGAGCGTTATTGCATGGACATGTTAACTCAAATCGCCGCCGTGCGAGGCGCGCTTGCCAAAGTCGAAGATGAAATAATCAAAGATCATGTCAGTCATTGCGTTGAGAATGCTATTGTCTCTGGGGATCCCGAACAACAACGTGCAAAGGTCACTGAATTGGTCACTGCTCTGGGTCGAATGAAGCGCTGATACGTTTTCGCAAAATTTCCCCTTAGGAATAAATTTGTGAATTACCGTCTTGCCAGCGTCATCAGGCTCAACACGCATTTTCTTGGAAGACAGTGCGTGCAACTTCGGGCTCGTTGAGACAAAAGAAGGTAATAGGTTGCAATGGACTTTAGACTCGAAGGTCCTTCTGGAATTTTTAACTTCGCGGCCCCTAGTGCAATGCCAGCGTGCGAGTGGCTGTCGATCTCTGGTTTGGACAACTTGGGTGTCTGCGGGCCTGAGACAAGCGGCAAATATTTTGCTATATCAACTTAAATACCCAGACAGGATTATTCATGAGCGACAACGACACTGAACATCTTCACAGCCACGTATTCCTTGGAGAAGGGCACGAAACAAGTGAACGCAAAACTTGGGCGGTGATTTGGCTCTGTGGGACGATGATGATCGTGGAAATAGTGGGTGGTCTGTTATTTGGATCGATCGCCATCGTCGCAGATGGCTTGCATATGAGCACACACGCGGGCGCGCTTTTACTTGCTGCATTGGCCTATACATACGCCCGCAAACATGCCGACAATCCGAACTTCACATTTGGCACTGGCAAACTCGGTGACCTAGCTGGATTTACCAGTGCTATCATTCTGGCAATGATTGCACTGCTGATTGGTTATGGATCAGTCGTTCGACTATTTGCACCAGTGCCTATTCACTTTATGCAGGCGATTCCAATCGCGGTGGTGGGCTTGTTAGTAAACGTAGCAAGCGCATGGTTGCTCAGCAGTGGTGATCACCATCACGGTCATTCTCACGGACACTCCCTTGACGGCCATCACGCAGATGAATCCCGTCAGATTAAGGCTGGCAAGCAAATTCTGCGGTTGGAAGTCTTTGAAGACGGAGTGCCGCCACGCTTTCGGATTTATATTGAGTCTGGTCTTGAGCTGTCTGCAAAGACTGTCTCAATTCGCACGAACAGACCCGACGGAACGACACAGCTCTTTACCATGGTCGGCCATGGTGATTTTCTGGAGTCTGTCGACGAAATTCCTGAACCGCACCAATTCACAGCACAGCTCAATGTGGCTGAGCAAAGCTACAGCGTCGAATTTGAAGAACACGAACATGCTCTCGCTTCAGTGCGTAGTGACAACAACATGCGGGCTGCAATTGTGCATGTCATCGCTGACGCCGCTGTTTCCGTTTTGGTCATCATCGGGTTGTCACTTGCTTGGGCCTTCGGCTGGCTTTGGATGGACCCACTTGCCGGCATAGTCGGATCACTGGTGATCGCCAATTGGGCTTATGGTCTGATCCGAGACACCGGCACAATCTTGCTTGACATGAATCCAGATATGTCAATGACAGGGAACTTGCGTCAAGTGATTGAAACAGACGGCGACAAGCTTGCTGATTTACACCTCTGGCGATTGGGGCCAGGCCATCTCGGGGCTGTTGTTTCGGTGGTAACGAATGACGCGGAGAGAGACCAACAATTCTATCGCAAACGCCTGAGCCGCTTCCGCTCTCTTTCTCACCTTACCATCGAAGTGTTGAAATCAGCGTAGGTCGGCTACGGGTCAACACAAGACAGAATTCGAATCTTAGTAATGTTCGCAGCGCACTTTATAACTCACCTAACCCCAGCAACTACCCCCGACATTTGTGATAAACTGGTGGTGTAGTATGTCCTTCGTCGAATGATTTGGGACATATCTCCTCTAAATCTAAGCGAGAGTTTGTTTTATAGGGATTGATTATCAGGCTGCGATTTTACGGTGTTGCAATCGACTATTTTAGACTGGCTGGCGCTTGATCTCCGCCCTTGATTTAAAATTGCCTGACCGCGCCCGAAGTAGACGTCTGGCGGAGTGAGGTCGCCCGGGCTCTCTTAATGGCTTTCGTGGTTATATTGCGCAATGAAAGCGGCCACATGATCAGCAAGGATGCAGTTCTCGAGCGTCTGGTGCCAGCGCTCGTTCTCAGGG
>JANXSV010000259.1 GCA_025356505.1 Methylovirgula sp. | reverse complement strand
AACTGGTCGCTACCGAGAACAACTTCATTGATGTGCATCAACCCGCTCCCGAACTCATTAATCCGCTGACGAATATGCCCGTAGGTTTGCCAGGTATATCCACCATAAGTCTTTGCCACTGGGTCATAAAGTCTTTGGCCGAGAAAGTCCAGATCAGAGTGCTTGGAGGCAGCTACCAGGATAGGCGTGAGAAGGAGGAAAAAATTAAGTTTCTATTCGGCTGGCAAATTTCTTTCTGCAGGGCGCGGCTCGGATCTTTTCGTTTCTGTTTTGCCGTAAGATGCGCTAATCACTTACAGGTCTCGAAGAGATCATACAGGGTTTTAACATGAGGAGCCTCGCGGATATGGTCAACTAGACTGCCATCCGCGCCCACTTCGCGCGCAGCAGCCAGAACACCAATGTCGTCAAGAGGCAGCAGATTGTGGCCCGACAAAAGGCGCAGCGCCGCGCCCGCGTCGGCCGAGCCACCGCCGATGCCCGAAGCTGCCGGAAGGCGCTTTATAAGTTGAAAAGCGCCCAAGTTCTTCGCGGCTGTGTGCCGCTGAAAGGCATGCGCCGCGCGTATCACCAGATTTTCATCATGCTGGCCAACCTCTGCCGCGAAGGGTCCAGTCACTTCAAGCGTAAGGCGTGGCCCCGGCGTAAAGGTGAGGTTATCGCCAATCCCGGCAAAGGCCACCAAGCTTTCAATTTCATGGTAGCCATCCTGCCTTCGCCCTTGGATGTGCAGGGACAGATTTATCTTGGCAGGGGCTCGCAACGGTTAGCCGCCCTGCTTCACCGGAGGTTCGTCCAGGCCGTTTTCGATTTTCTTCAGGATTTTGGCCAAATCATCGGCTTCAGGCTTGAAGTCCCGCGCATGGTTCCACTGAAACTGCGCTTCAAGCTTACGTCCGGCGCGCCAATAGGCATCACCCAAATGATCGTTGACAGTCGGGTCAGCCGGGGTCAAGGCGACAGCCTTTTCCAAATTGCGCACGGCCTCGTCATTCTGTCCCAGCTTAAACTGGGCCCAGCCGAGACTGTCGACGATATAACCGTCATTGGGGCGCAATTCGACGGCACGGCGCAGCATCTTGAAGCCTTCATCAAAATTTTGGCCCATATCAATCCACGAATATCCCAGATAGTTTAATACCTGTGGCTGCTCAGGGAAGAGTTCCAGCGCCTTTTTGAGATCAGCCTCGGCCTCAGGCCATTTCTTCAAACGTTCCAAGCTTGTGCCGCGGCGATAATATAATAACCAGTTCCCGGCGTCCGGCACGGTGACGGCAGCGATTGCTTTTGAATAGGTGGCTTCGGCATTGGCAAAATCTTTGCGCGAGGCATAAAGGTTGCCAAGGGTTGTGAGCGCGTCGAGATCTTTGGGATCCGCTGTAGCGATTTCTTCAAGACGCTTCACTGCAAGATCTTGTTTTTGCAAGCCTTCCAGAGCAACCGCTGTCTGAATATCAGCAAAATTGCGCATCGGGTCAGTGTCCGGCACCATTTCATAGGCGTCGATGGCCCGCTCATTCTGTTTGAGGCGTTCATAAAGATCGCCCAGCGTCACAGAAGCGAGGGAATTGTCCTGCCGTAAGTAGAGCGACAGGCGCAAATAGATGATCGAAGCAAGTTCATCGCCTTGTTGGCCGCCTGCGGCACCAAGGCCGTAGAGCACCTCGGCGGCGCCGTCCTGTACCGAATTGATCATACTAGGCAGGGGCTTACCCGCCTTAAGGTCAGCCATAGCGCGCACCACAATGGGGTGGCGCGGTAATAATTTATCAAAGCCCTCATAGATTTTAACGGCAGCTTCCGTGTCCGTCTTGGAAACAAGCCGGGCAAAACTATCCACCAGCCGCAAGGTCTTGGCGTCAGCAGCGTAGGCAGCGCGCAAGCGAGCCAAGGCTGCATCGTGATTTCCGGCTAAGTCATTGATCATGCTGACATGATAATCGCGGAAAATTTGCAAACCGCGCTCGTTGAGCTTTTCGACCTGCGCAAGAGCGCTTTTGGTGCGCCCCTTGCCCGCATCGGCCCATGCCGAAAGGAGGACAGCCGTCGCATCGCGGTTGGTGGTAATTTCGGGCGCAAGCAGTTGCTTGGCCAAATCATATTTCTTATCGTGCAGCGCCTGAACCGCCAGAGCGAGGCGGGCGAGGCCGGATTTTGGATTTACCCTAAGCTCTTGTTTCGCAATGGAAAAAGATGCCTCCAAATCCCCATTCGCCAAGGAGGCCAGAAATCCGCGTTCAATCAACTCGCGGTTTTTCGGGTCACCGCGCAGGGCCTCCTGAAAAAATGTCGAGGCAGCAAACGTGTCTTTATCGGCACTGGCAACCAGAGCAGCAAGATAATTTCCGGCACGGGTGTCGCCGACCTCAAACGGGGTTGCAATGGCAAGCGATTCGCGGGCACCAGCAGACGAGAAACTTAGCAGCGGCACGAAAAAACCAGCAATTACAATCTTGTAGGACAATTTTGCCAAGGGGCGGCCTTTCAGCGGGTCAAAAGACATATATGGGGGCGAGATAGTCCGCAGCAAAGGCCGCATGTCAAGTTTTTGCGCTTAGCCCTGGCAA
>JANXSV010000255.1 GCA_025356505.1 Methylovirgula sp. | reverse complement strand
GATGCCGCCAGCCGAGACTGAGGCGAGACCGAGCAAAATGCCGACCACCATGGAAATACCCATGACGGCAAGGCCGATCAGCAATGATACCCGGGCGCCATAAAGCAGGCGGGAAACCATGTCCCGCCCCAGATCATCGGTACCCAGGATGAAGCGCCATGATCCGCCCGAGCTCCAGACCGGAGGTGCCAAAACCGCATCACGATATTGCTCAAATGGCGAATAGGGTGCCAAAACATCAGCCAGCAGCGCGATGGCTATGATAGCTCCGACGAGATAAAGCCCGAGGGTGGCACCGCGATTGTCCCGAAATGCAAACCAGAAAGCGGCCAAGGGGCCGGGCGGCGCGGGGGGCAACGAGACAGGCGGCGCAGGGACGATAACGCTCGAGTTACTCATGATTAAGGCCGTTCATTTATGACCATCCGTGTTTGGTTATCCACGCTTCGTTACCCATGCCTGACTACCCATGCCTGATTACCCGTGCCTGATTCTTGGATTTATGACGCCGTAGAGCACGTCGATGATCACGTTGACCACGATGACCATCATGGAAATCAGCATGATGCCGCCTTGCAGCGCAGGATAATCACGGCGCGACAGGCTCTCAATCAACCAATGGCCGACGCCCGGCCATGAAAAAATTGTTTCGGTAAGCACTGCGCCAGCAAGCAACGTCCCGACCTGCAAGCCTATGACGGTGACAACCGGAATCAAAGCATTGCGCAGCGCATGGATCCCGATCACGCGGAATTCGGACAGGCCTTTGGCGCGCGCCGTGCGCACATAGTCCTCCGACAAAACTTCCAGCATGGAGGAGCGGGTCATGCGGGCAACAACCGCGAGAGGCACGGTGCCCAGCACAAAACTCGGCAAGATCAGATGGTGCACGGCATCCCAGAAAGCGCCTTTCTGGTCTGACAGAAGTGCGTCTATCGTCATGAAACCCGTGACCGGCTCATAAAAAAACCGGATGAGATCGACGCGTCCCGATACCGGTGTCAGGTGCAACCCCTCGGCGACGAACATGATCAGCAGGAGACCCCACCAGAATATGGGCATGGAATAGCCTACGAGCGAAATGCCCATAAGCGCCTGATCATAAAACGAACCGCGCTTGACGGCGGCGATAGCTCCGGCCGGAACGCCGATGCCGATGGCGATGATCATCGCAAAGAAAGAGAGTTCCAGTGTGGCGGGGAACAGTGTAAAAAATTCTTTCACCACGGATGTGCTCGTGACCACGGATGTACCAAAATCGCCGTGCAGTAGCGCCCAGACATAGTCGAAAAACTGCTTCCAGACAGGCTGATCGAGGCCGAGCTCATGGCGGAAAAAGGCCAATCTTTCGGGGGTTATGCCGTGTTCCCCGGTGCGCACCTCAACAGGGTCCCCCGGCACAAGCCGTATTGCCGCAAAGGTAACAAACATCAAAGCGACGAAGGTGGGCAGGGTGAGAAGAACGCGGTTGAAGAAATATTTGATCATCGCGCGGCTTCAGTCATTTGGTTGTGTCTTCATTGGAGTCTGGCTCAACGCGCCCGACGTCCATGCCGTCATAAGCTTCGATATTATGGGATTTCGCAAACGCATAAAATGTTTCGTTCAGCGCCATAAGGCTGTCAATTGTATGGGTTTCGACTTTTTGAACGTGAAGGGCGAAATCGGTTTCTTCTTCATTTGAATAAATGCCGACATATTCGTAGCCAAGCGTCTCAAGCTCTTTTGCGCTCGTTTCCAGCTTGTCTACGTCCGGATCATTGAAAAAATAGCCCCAGAGCAGCGGGCCGTTGACGTCAATGGATTTGTCTTTCCGCATGTCCTTGAACAACTTTTCAATGACATCGCGGGCAATTTTCTCGCTCATTGTGATCTCTTATATGGTTTAAGCCGCCCCGCTGAGAGTGCGAACGCGGTTCGAGGCGGGAAATAGGGGCTCCCGCCTCAACACGTTTTGGGGGCTCTCCCCGCCGCAAAGCGGAGCAGCCTGTGCCTTGCCGCGCCCGGTGTTATTTCAAGTCGACGCCGTAAAATTCATGTCGACCGAGCGGGCTGATTTTCCAATCCACCACTTCCTTGCGTGTCGGCTCATAAACAACCGAATGCGCAATTGTGAATACGGGGGCTTCCTCGTGCTGAATGACCTGCATTTCCTCATAGAGCTTGGTGCGCTCTTTGACGTCGAAGCTGGCGCGGGCCTTGATCATGCGATCATCAAAGTCCTTGTTGCACCATTTGGCGAGGTTTTGACCACCCGGACGCGCTGCGGCACAGCCGAGCAGGAAGAAAAAGTTGTCCGGATCACCATTGTCGCCGGTCCAGCCTAATTGACCGAGCATATGCTCACCATTTTGCAGGCGCTTGCGATATTCGCCCCATTCGTAGGACACCAGCTTGGCGTTGAGGCCAAGCTTGGCCAAGTCCGCCTGCATCATTTCCGCGATTTTTTTGGCATTGGGGTTGTATGGGCGCTGTACTGGCATCCACCATAAATCCACATCAAGCGGGCCGGTTACGCCAGCTTCTTTCAACATGGCGGCGGCTTTGGCGGGGTCGAATTTATAGCCCTCGACTTTGTCGTTATAGCCCCAGATGGTGGGCGGCATCAGATTTTTGGCAGCTTGTCCCGCACCTAGATAAACATCCTTGATGATGGCGGCCTGATCGATACCCATGCTGATCGCCTGGCGCACCTTTTTGTCATCGAAAGGCTTTTTCTGGGTGTTGAAAGCGAGATAGGCGATGTTGAGGCCGGGCTGGCTCTTCAAATCCAGTGCCGGATCTTTACCAATTTCAGCAAGGTCGGCAGGACGTGGTGACACGGCAACATGACACTCGCCTGCGCGCAATTTGGCCAAACGCGCCGTTGGATCCGGCGTAATGGCATAGACAAGATCATCAATTTTGGCCTTACCGGCGTAATATTTGTCAAATGCTTTGAAGCGGAGGACTGCGTCTTTCTGGTATGTGACAAACTGGAATGGTCCTGTGCCAACCGGTACTTGATCGAGCTGTTCTTTCTTGCCCGCCTTGTCGAGGAAGGCTGCGTATTCAGCCGAGTGAATGGTGGCGAAATCCATCGCCAAGTTGGCCATGATCGGCGCGTTTGGTTCTTTCAGCGTCATCTTGACAGTGAGGTCGTCCACCTTTTCGATTTTGTCGAGCAGGGTGGGCATGTCCATATCGTTGAAATAGTCATATTTTCCGCCGGAAACCTTGGCGTAAGGATGATCCGGCATCCATTGGCGATTGAACGAAAACAACACGTCATCGGCATTAAAATCGCGCGTCGGAGTGAAGCCGCCGACACCTGAATGGAATTTCACGCCCTTGCGAAGATGAAACAGAATTTCTTTGCCATCTGCCGATACATCCCATTTTTCTGCAAGGTCGGGAATGACATTGGTGCTGCCGCGTTCAAACTGCACGAGCTGGCTATAAACCGGGCGTGCGGCATCAAGGCTGGTGCCGGTGGTGTTTAAAGCGGGTGTGAAATTTTCGGGGCTGCCTTCCGAGCAATATACCAGCGTTTTTGCCGACAGGGCGGTTGTGCCCAGCAGCAATGCCGTTGCAGCAACGCCAAGTGATTTCTTCCAGAAATGTCGCATGATATCTCCCATCAGAATGAGCGCGAAAGTGGTACGAAGCCTTGCGCGTTGCGCAACCGTCACTTGAACACTATCGAACGCTTTTTTGACGCAATTGGCAAACGTAAAATCGTTGCGCGCTAAACGATGTCAGTCATGCTCAGCCAGTTTTGCCGCCGCGATTGTTGTGGTGAGACTGGCGTTGGTGGCAAACAGCGGTATGAGGCACGCTTGAAGCGCATGATACATGTCCGGCTGGCCGGTGAATATTTGCGTTTTTGGTTGGAGCGCGTCATTCAGTTGCATGTGCCAGCCGCCTGTTTCGCGGTTGAGCAGATGGGCGTTGGTCCAACTCCACAGCCTTTCGTACCAGCCCTCATATAGGGGGCCGGACTCGAGATTGGCGAGATAGGTTGCGGCGGCAATACCTTCGCATGTGGGCCACCACAGCCGGTCGCGCCAAAGCGGTTTTCCGTCGAAATCTACAGTGTAGTAGAATCCGCCGCGCTGCCCGTCCCAGCCTTCTGTGATGGCCTGTTGAAACAAGGTTTTGGCCGCTTGGACCATCCAGCCCTGTTCACGCCGGCCCAGCTCCCATAATTGCAGTAGCAGCCTCGCCCACTCCAACCAGTGGCCCGGCGTTGAGCCTGCCGGACGAAATACCGGATCGCCCTGGTCGGTTTGCGTATCGATCTGCCAGTTTGAAGTGAAATGTTCAGGCAGGCGCCATTGGTTTTGCGCCGTGATGCGACGAATGAGATTTTCGGCGATGCTGTTTGCCATGGCGAGGTATTGCGGGTCTGAGGTGGCCTCAAAGGCGGCCATCAGCGCCTCGGTGAGGTGCATATTGGAATTTTGACCGCGATATTCGGAGATTTTTGACCAGTCAGCCGCATATTCTTCGGAGGAAAGCCCCGGCTGTGGCTCCCAGAATCGTTTGAGCAGCACATCGGTGATATCCGCCAGCAGTCTGTCGGCATCCGGGTGCCCGGCCGTTTTCGCACTGGCCGCAGCGAGCAGGACAAACGCGTGACCGTAGGCTTGCTTGGAGGCATCAAGGGGCCCATCAGCGCCATTGGAATTGTAATAGCCGCCATTGCGCGCATCGCGGTGGGTGTTCCACAGATACTGCATGCCGTGATCGATAATATCGGCGGAGCCTGGACGACCCAAATGCTGGCCAAGACTGAAACAATGGATGAAGCGGGTGGTCCACACCAGCGCCCGGGTGGCGTCTGGCAGCGGTTTTGCATCGTCTCCAAGCGCGAAAAAGCCGCCACGAGGATCAATGATATTGGGTTGATAAAATTCAAACAAATCATCAGCACGCTGCATCAGCCAGCGGCGGTGAAATTCAGAACGACGCCACGTTGATTGAGCCATGGTTGATCTTTTTTGCGGTTTGAGATGGAATTTCAACAACAGTTGAAACCGTTACTGTTTTGCGGCGTATGAATATCATATGGAGGACGGGATTATGCGGTTTCCAAATTGGGTTGCAAGAGTCAAATCAGGTGCCGGTTCTGTTGCCTTGGCATTGGCGCTGATGTGCGGGGTGATTTCCGGTGCAGCTTTGGCGGCGGACGATGCCACGAAATCGTCGGCACAGAGTATCATTCAGCAACAAGAACAAGCCTTCGCGAAAGATGACGCGGAAAAGGCCTATTCCTTTGCTGCGCCAAATGTCCAGATGATGATGCGCTCTGCAGAGGGCTTCATGTCGATGGTCAAGCAAGGCTACGCGCCTGTGTTCCGCCATCGGAGTTTTGAATTTGGCGAGTCTCAGGGCGAAGGCGATATTTTCGTGCAAAAGGTTCGGATTATCGATGATAAGGGCAAGCCGTGGGATGCGCTTTACACGCTGAAGCAGCTCGAGGAAGGCGTTTGGCGGATCACCGGATGTGTTTTGAGCGAAGTTGGTACTGACGCTTGAGCGCGGCTGGGTTCAGATAACGTTCACTTCCAGCATAGGCTCGCCGCGCAAAATCCGGTCGTAGGAGAGCGGCGTGAGGTCTATGGTCTGAAAATGACCGTGGATTAAAAGCTCGGCCATACCGCGGCCAATCCCGGGGGAATGTTGCAGCCCGTGGCCTGAAAAGCCGCAGGCCAGATACAGATTTGAGCGCCCGGGATGACGCCCGACGAGGCCGTTATGGTCAACGGGATTAACTTCGTAATACCCCGCCCACGCGGCGCTTTGTCGGATGTTTTCGAATGCAGGCACCCGGTGCGCGAGCGCGGGCCAGAGAACATCCTCAAACTGCGCATAATCAACCTCAAGCGGTAGATCATCAGGGTCCGGCTCGCCATGTTTCGGGGTCGTTCCACAGATGAAGCGATCGCCCTCCCGCCGGACCCAAACGCCGGAGGGGTCGCCAAGCAGAGGCATATCAAGCGGCGGATTTTTACACGTAAATACAAAGACATTGCGTTTGCGGGCGCGTACCGGAATATCAAGGCCGAGCAGATCGCCCAATTTGCCTGACCAAGGGCCGCAAGCGTTGATAATAATGTCGCAGGGCAAGGTTGCGCCGCTTTTCAGCTTCACTGCGGAAATCGCGTCGCCTTTGTGGGTAAAGCCGATTGCCTCGTCCTGGATAAAGCAAGCTCCGAGTGCCCGCGCTTTCTTGCGTAGCCCTTGCAACAAGCCATAGCCATCAAACCAACCTTCTTTGGCCAGGCCAAGTGTGCCACAGCTGAGGTCTTGCGTGTTCAACCACGAAAATCGCTGCGCCAATTCTTCCGGATTTAGCAAAATGACTGGCGCGTTTTCCTTTGTTTGAATGGCATGAACAGCTTTGAGAATATCGCCGCCGTTAGGACCTGCCATGACAAGGTAGCCGCCCTCGTGAAGCGCCAGAGCGGGCTTGTCATCGCCGACCGCCAGAACATCGGGCGCATTTTGCAGGAAATCAAAGCCGAAACGCGACAGCGCAATATTGACTGGCGTGGAGAATTGCTGCCGGATCGAACTCGCGGACAGCGCCGAGGACGCGTGTTTATAGGTCGGATCGCGCTCGACCAGCGTGACCCGTCCGGTAAATTGCGGATCACTTTTGAGAAAATAGGCAATGGAACAACCGATGGCACCGCCGCCGATAATGACAATTTCCTGCGCGTGATTTGACATAAACTGTATTTATCCGAACAGCTTCATGCCTTGCAAGCCATCAAAAACGAGTTTGATGGAAACGACGAAGAGCGTGATTTGAATGGCGATAAAAAAAGGCCGTTCTGGAATGATTCTGACCATTTTGGCACCAAGAATCGTGGCGAGCGAAGCAGGTATGGCCAGCATCGCGGCAATTTCCACATTGGAGAGCGTTAGCGTGCCCAAGGCATAATAGGCTGGCAGTTTCGTCGCGTTGATAACGGCAAACAGGATTGTTGATGTGCCCGCATAAACCATCTTTTCGAGTTTTTGCGGCAGGACGTAAACCTGAAAGGGGGGCGCGCCAGAGTGAGAGACAAAACTAGTGAACCCGGCGACTGTGCCCCAAAATGTGCCGGCAACAGCATTGGCTGGCTTGGCAACAACGTCATGATTGCGGCGGACAAAGTTGTTGATACAAAACACGGTTCCGATCATTCCAATGAGTAAGGTGACCGCGGCTTCAGGTATTAGCGACGAGGTCATGTATCCGACAAGCACGCCAAACATCCCCGAAGGTATCAGCAGCTTCAGGTTTCGCAGATCGTAGTCACGGCGATAAACATAAAGCCCGAACATGTCCGATACGACATATATCGGCAGAAGCAGCGCAGCCGCCTCTACCGGAGAAATGAGCAGCGTCAGCAGCGGCACGCCAAGCATGCCGACCACAGGCAGTCCGCCCTTGGACAGGCCAACAAGGATTGCCGAAGGGATAGCAGCGGCAAGAAAGAGCGCAGAGAGATGATCCATGTAGGTTTTCTGATTGGCAGGAGGCGTGGTCTTGGCGAGGTATTATTGGGAACTGCAAAATTCCCAGTGATATCTCGCCAAGACCACGCCTCCTGCCAATCAGAAAACCTGTATGGATCATCTCTCTGCGCTCTTTCTTGCCGCTGCTATCCCTTCGGCAATCCTTGTTGGCCTGTCCAAGGGCGGACTGCCTGTGGTCGGCATG
>JANXSV010000221.1 GCA_025356505.1 Methylovirgula sp. | reverse complement strand
ATCATCGCCACGCCGCCGGTGGATCGATTGGCCGTGCGCAGTTTTGTCACGCCGTTTGATCCGTTGATTGTGCGCGAGGCGCTGTTGCGTGAGCGCTATCGCGGCGGACAGAGCTTTTATGTGTGTCCGCGCATTGATGATCTCGATGAGGCCGCGGCCTTCCTGCGTAAAAACGTTCCTGAGGCCAAATTTGTCGTTGCGCATGGGCAGATGTCACCCACGGAACTTGAAGATAAAATGTCGGCCTTCTATGAGGGACAATATGACATTTTGCTTTCGACCACGATTATCGAATCCGGCCTGGATATTCCGCGCGCCAATACGCTGATCGTGCATCGCGCCGATATGTTCGGCCTCGGCCAACTCTATCAGTTGCGCGGGCGGGTGGGGCGCTCGAAAACGCGCGCTTATGCTCTGTTTACGCTGCCTGAAAAACGCCTCACAGCGCAGGCCGAAAAACGCCTGAAAGTCCTGCAATCTCTGGATACGCTTGGCGCGGGCTTCCAGCTTGCCAGCCACGATCTCGATATTCGCGGCGCGGGTAATCTGCTCGGCGATGAACAATCCGGCCACATCAAGGAAGTGGGCTTCGAACTCTATCAGCAGATGCTGGAAGATGCAGTTACTGCGCTCAAGGCCGGCATTGTCGAGCCGGTGGAGGAGGCTTGGTCTCCAGCCATCACGATTGGAACGCCGGTGACCATTCCTGAGGACTATGTGCAGGACCTCACCCTGCGGCTACAGCTCTATCGGCGCTTGTCCACCATGGACACCGACGAGGATATTGAGACTTTCGGCGCGGAAATGATTGACCGGTTCGGCCCCTTGCCGCCGGAGGTCAACCAGTTGCTCAAACTTGTTTCGATCAAGGCGCTGGCCCGCAAAGCGCATATCGAGAAGGTGGATGCCGGGCCAAAAGGCGTCATCATCGCCTTCCGCGAAAATTCATTCGCTAACCCTAACGGTCTGGTGCGGTATATTTCGGAGCAGGGGCCAAATGCCAAGGTGCGGCCGGATATGCGGATCGTATTTATCAGGGATTTCGATGAAGCTGACGCGCGGCTGGAGGGCACCCGGTTGATTTTGCGAACTTTGGTAAAAATTGCCGGGAAGAAGGCGGCGTGAGCGCCACTTGACACAAACTACGCAACAAAATAGAAGAACATAAATAGAACAATAATCGTGTGGACAATAAGATTTGAACAGTCGGGCGGGCTGCAATGTGCTCGCATTAGGCGTAAGGTCTGTGTCAAGATTTTGAATATTACGGAGTTTAGCCATGTCAGGCAGCGTCAATAAGGTCATTCTCGTCGGTCGTTTGGGCAAAGATCCGGTCGCCCGCGCTATGGGCAGCGGCGACAAGGTCGTAAGCTTCAGCCTTGCCACGTCCGAAACCTGGCGCGATAAGGCCACGGGCGAGCGCAAAGAAAAAACCGAATGGCATAACGTGGTGATTTTTAACGAAAATCTTGCCAAAATTGCCGAGCAATATGTCAAAAAAGGCTCCAATATCTATATTGAGGGCGCCTTGCAAACCCGCAAATGGACCGACCAGTCCGGCGTTGAAAAATTCACCACTGAGGTGGTTTTGCAGCGTTTCCGCGGCGAACTCACGCTGCTCGATAGCCGCAACTCCGGCGCTGGCGCGATCGAAGGTGGCGATGATTATGGAGCCGAACGTGGCGGCAATAGCTTCGGCCGGTCGTCTCCAATGGAGCAGCGTGGCGGTGGAAGCGCCTCGCGGCCAGCGCAGGGCGGCGGACGGTCCACCGCGGCGATGATCGACGACGATATTCCTTTTTAGGCTGGCAGTGAGTGAATGCCGTCCACGATAAATTGGACGGCCAATGCGGCCAGAATAACGCCAAGCAGGCGTGTCAAAACAATATTCCCCGTAACGCCAAGCCAACGTGACACACGTTCTGCCATAAGGAACGTAACAAGGCAGGTAAGCAAGATCAGCGCGATGATGCCTGCAAGGGCAGCAATCAAGATCGGGCTCCCATTGCCGCGGCCAGCCAACAGAATAACAGCGGTGATCGCGCCCGGCCCCGCCATCAACGGGATAGCCAGCGGAAACGCCGCGACATTGTGAATATGATCTTCGGTAATCGCCGTTTGAGCAGTGGACGTATCGCGCTTGCCACGAAGTTCGAAGATCATTTCGAACGCAATGGCAAAGAGCAGCACCCCGCCCGAAATGCGGAATGCGGATAGGCTGATGCCCAGTGATTGCAACAGCGCCGCGCCGCCAACCGCGAAAAAAGTCATGATAAAAAATGCGATAATGCAGGCCCGTATGGCGACGCGCTTTCGCTCGTCTGCATTCATCCCATAAGTGAGCGAAACGAAGATCGGCGCGAGCCCCGGCGGGTCGAGTGTCACCAGCAGCGTCACGATGGCAGAGATTAGAAAATCGCTCATGACAGCCCCTTTGATGCACCGATTTTTATCGCTTTCGGTTAGTCATAGGGGCAGCGCGCATGAAAAGCAAAACCGCACAATTCCTGCGGCGGGCATCAACGCCCTAAAGCACTGATTAAAAATGATAAAAAATCGCTGGTACTCGCTCTTTTTCTTTCTAGGCTCACAGCGTGGAATCGGCTATGAAGAGGCAGCTTTTCAAATTAAAACTGTGACATAAGGACTTTGTAGCTCTTGGCCGATACTCCTGAAGACAAGCCACCCCAGGCGGGCGAACCAAATTCTGACATCCGCTCGGTTTCCATCGTAGACGAGATGAAAAAGTCCTATCTCGATTATGCCATGAGCGTCATCGTCAGCCGCGCCTTGCCGGATGTGCGTGACGGCCTCAAGCCGGTGCATCGCCGCATTTTATATTCCATGTATGAAAACGGCTATACGCCGGATAAGGCCTATCGCAAGTCCGCGCGTATCGTCGGCGATGTGATCGGTAAATACCATCCCCATGGTGATCAATCGATTTACGATGCGCTGGTGCGTATGGCGCAGACCTTTTCCATGCGCCTGCCGCTCATCGACGGGCAGGGTAACTTTGGTTCCATCGATGGTGATCCGCCTGCCGCGATGCGCTACACAGAGTCCCGCCTTGCCAAGCCGGCGATACCTCTGCTTGAGGACATCGATCAGGAGACTGTCGATTTCCAGCCCAATTATGATGGCTCGGAGTCGGAACCACGTGTGCTTCCGGCTCGCTTTCCGAATATTTTGGTCAACGGTGCCGGTGGTATTGCTGTCGGCATGGCGACCAACATCCCTCCGCATAATCTTGGCGAAGTGATTGACGGCGTCATCGCCCAGATTGCCGACCCCGAGATTACGATTGAAGGTCTGATGGAGCATATTCCGGGTCCGGATTTCCCAACTGCGGGCGCTATTTTGGGCCGTGCTGGCCTGAGATCCGCCGCCCACACCGGCCGCGGCTCTGTGATCATGCGGGCAAAAGTCGAAGTCGAGGAGCTTCGCAAGGACCGGCAGGCGCTGATTGTCTCCGAAATTCCTTATCAGATCAACAAAACCACATTGATCGAAAAGATAGCCGAATTGGTGCGCGACAAGCGCGTTGAAGGCATTTCTGATCTGCGCGACGAATCTGATCGTGATGGCATGCGCATCGTCATCGAAATCAAGCGTGATGCTGTACCCGATGTTGTGTTGAACCAGCTTTGGCGCTTCACCTCATTGCAAAGTTCGTTCGGTGTGAACTTTGTGGCGCTGAATGGTGGCCGTCCGGAGGTGATGAACCTCAAGGATGTGCTCACCGCATTCATTGATTTTCGTGAAGAGGTCGTAACCCGCCGCACCAAATTCTTATTGGGCAAGGCGCGCGACAGGGCGCATGTTTTGGTTGGTCTGGCCATAGCTGTCGCAAACATCGACGAGATCATCCGCCTCATTCGCACATCGCCGGATGCCAATTCCGCCCGTGAAAGCCTGATGGGGCGGCTGTGGCCGGCAAAAGACATGGCGCCGCTGATAACGCTTATCGCCGACCCGCGCCATGCTTTGCAGGAAGATGGTCAATATCGCCTTTCGGAAACGCAAGCCCGCGCCATTCTCGAATTGCGTCTCGCCCGCCTCACTGCGCTTGGCCGCGAGGAAATCGCCGAAGAACTCAACAAACTCGCTGTCGAAATCGCCGATTATCTCGATATTCTGCGTTCGCGCGCCCGCGTCATGGCTATCATCGTCGAAGAATTGACCGACGTGAAAACCCGTTACGCGACGCCGCGCAAAACGATCATTCTCGATTACGCCGCCGATATGGATGACGAAGACCTCATCCAGAAAGAGGATATGGTGGTGACCGTCAGCCACGGCGGCTATGTGAAACGCGTGCCGCTCTCAACCTATCGGGCGCAACGCCGCGGCGGCAAGGGCCGTTCCGGCATGCAAACCCGTGAAGAGGATTTCGTAGCACGGTTGTTTGTCGCGACAACGCACCAGCCTTTGCTGTTTTTCACCTCGATGGGCATGGTCTACAAAGAAAAAGTCTGGCGTCTACCCGTTGCTGCCCCGCAAGCGCGCGGCAAAGCGCTGGTCAACATTCTCCCGCTTGAGCAGGGCGAACGCATCACCACCGTCATGCCGCTACCTGAAGATGAAGCCGGTTGGGCCGAGCTTGATGTTATGTTTGCGACCACGCGCGGCACGGTGCGCCGGAACAAGTTGTCAGATTTTTCTGCCGTCAATCGCGCCGGTAAAATCGCCATGAAGCTGGATGAGGGCGAGGGCATTGTCGATGTGCAGCTCTGCACCGAGGCCGATGATGTGCTGCTTACAACCGCGCAAGGCCAGTGTATCCGCTTTGAGGTCAACGAAGTGCGGGTTTTCAAGGGCCGCGATTCGATGGGCGTGCGCGGAATTAACCTCGCTGAAAAAGACGGCGTGATCTCGCTGGCGATTCTGCGCCACTCGGAAGCGACCGGCGACGAGCGTGCGGCCTACCTCAAGAAAAGCCGCGCAATCGCCGGAATTGCCGATGGCGAGGAAGTCTCCGCCGATGAGCCGCAATTGGAAAATGACGCCGAACAGGTCATCTCCAACGATCGTTATATCGAGCTCTCCGCGCGCGAGGAAACCATCCTCACCGTTTCGGAAAATGGCTTCGGAAAGCGCACCTCGGCCTATGAATATCGCGTCACCGGACGCGGCGGTAAAGGCATCGTCGCGATGGCGGTCAATGACCGGAACGGCAGGCTGGTGGCTTCCTTCCCGGCGCAGCATGATGATGAAATCATGTTGGTGACTGATGGCGGCCAGCTAATTCGCTGCCCCGTCGATGGTATCCGTATTGCGGGACGCTCGACCCAGGGCGTTATCGTCTTCAAAACCGGAGATGCGGAGCGTGTTGTGTCGGTGGATCGCATTTCGGACATGGGCGGCACCGAAGAAGACGAGATCGGTTCCTGATTATGGCGGCGCGCATCGGATTCTACCCGGGTTCTTTCGACCCATTGACCAATGGTCATGTGGATATTTTGCGCGCTGCACTCAATATTTGCGATAAAATTGTCGTTGGCATCGGGGTGCATCCCGGCAAGGTTCCGCTGTTCAGTGCCGTTGAGCGTACGCAAATGATCAGTGCTGCGATTGGCTCAACTGCCGCCGAAATTGTCACTTTCGATGGTCTGGTTGTCGAAGCTGCCCAGGCGCATCATGCGCACATACTCATTCGTGGCCTGCGCGACGGCACCGATTTTGACTATGAAATGCAAATGGCAGGTATGAACGCGCAGCTTGTGGCAGGTATGAACGCGCAGCTTGTGGCAGGCATGAACGCACAGCTTTCGCCGACGATTGAAACCATCTTCATTCCCGCCAAAGTGGAGAGCCGCCACATCACTGCCACTTTGGTTCGACAAATTGCCGCAATGGGCGGCGATATCTCTGCCTTTGTTCCCCCCAATGTCGCGGCGGCTTTTGCAGCCCGGCGCAATCACAAATAAGGATTGACGATGAAACTTTCTCGCCGCGAAATGTTGGCCGCGGGCGCTATGCTCGCATTTGTGCCAGGAGTGGCCACTGCTGCTGATGAAAATACCTTGAACATCACGCTGAAAGATGGCGTCGTGGTGGTGAAGCTGCGCCCCGATCTTGCCCCGAAGCATGTGGCGCAAATCAAGGCTCTGGCCAAACAGCATTTTTATGATGGCATCGTGTTTCACCGGGTTATCGATGGCTTCATGGCGCAAACTGGCGACCCGACAGGCACCGGCACAGGGGCCTCTAAGCTGCCAAACCTGCCGGCAGAATTCACGCCAACCCCATTCGTGCGCGGCACTTTGGGCATGGCCCGGTCACAAAGCCCGGATTCGGCAAATTCGCAATTTTTCATCTGTCTGGCTGATGCATCTTTCCTCAACAGCCAATACACCGTTTTTGGCGAAGTCACCTCGGGCATGGAACTGGTGGACAACATCAAGAAGGGCTCCAAGTCCGACAATGGCGCGGTATCAAACCCCGACAAAATGATAAAGGTTCGTCTGGCAACCGACGCAAGCTAATCAAAACCTGCGTGGGAGGTGACTTTCATTGTGAAGTCGTCGCCGCATCTCGCGCTGTGCACATGCTTTGTATTGTGGCCTGACCGCTTTTGAGCTAAGTCAGGCCATCATTTTGTAAGGAAAACCAATGTCTGACGGAAACACACTCACACTTGAAACCACCAAGGGCGCTGTTGTCATCAAGATGCGGCCTGATCTGGCTCCCGGCCATGTCGCGCACATTAAAAAGTTGGTCGATGAAAAGTTTTACGACGGTATCGTGTTCCACCGCGTGATTGACGGCTTTATGGCGCAGACAGGCTGCCCGAACGGTATAGGTACCGGCGGCTCGAAATATCCGGACATCAAGGCCGAGTTCAACGCTCACCACCATGCGCGCGGCACGGTCTCGATGGCGCGTGCTTCAAACCCGAACTCGGCGAATTCGCAGTTTTTCATCTGTTTGGCAGATGCCGGCTTCCTTGATCGTCAATATACCGTCTGGGGCGAAGTCGTCTCCGGCATGGAAAATGTCGACAAGATCAAGAAGGGTGAGCCTGTGCGGGACCCGGACAGTATTGTCACTGCCCGTTTGAGCTGAACGCGCTTTTCTGGCTCTGATCTTTAGCCCTCGTCCTTAAAGCTGCCTCGTCTTTCGGAGCGCTTCAGGATGGGGGCTTTTGTTTGTGTCGCTGGTGCCAAGGAGATTTTGCCGTTAATGCGCGTTGATCTGTTTGATTTTGACCTGCCTGAAGACCGGATTGCGCTTTCTCCCGCGAATCCGCGCGATACGGCGCGCATGTTGCTGGTGGGCGACAGCCTCCATGACAGGCAAGTGCGTGATTTGCCGGATTTTCTGCGGGCGGGGGATGTGCTCGTGGTCAACAATACGCGGGTTATTCCTGCGCGCCTCGATGGATTTCGGCGCCGCGGCGAGGCCATCGCGCATATTGAGACCACGCTGCATAAACGTATCTCGGGCGATTCCTGGCGCGCATTTGTGAAGCCCGCCAAAAAGCTGAAAATCGGCGAGCGTGTGCAATTTGGTGCCGATGCCTCGGTTTGCTATGCCGATGACCTTTTTGCCGAGGTGCTCGAAAATGTCGAGGGCGAAGTCCTGTTCCGCTTTTGCTACTCGGGAGTGGTGCTCGACGAGGCTATAGAGCGCCTCGGCCACATGCCTCTACCGCCCTACATTGCCGCCAAAAGAGCGCCAGGGGAGACAGATAACCGAGACTATCAGACACTGTTCGCGCAAAATCCCGGTGCTGTCGCGGCCCCCACAGCAGGTCTCCACTTTACGCCAGATTTGGTAGCACGCATTGAAGCCAAAGGCGTCAGCATTCAGCAGGTGACGTTACATGTCGGCGCGGGAACCTTTCTTCCGGTCAAGGTGGAGGATACCGCGCAGCACAAAATGCACTCGGAATATGGCGTCGTGACGCAGGACGTCGCCGCTGCGCTCAACGCCGCGCGCGCTTCGGGCGGCAGAATCATCGCGGTTGGCACGACCTCGATGCGCATTCTTGAAAGCGCGACAACGCCTGCTGGAGACGTGCAGCCCTTCGCTGATGACACTGCGATTTTTATCACGCCCGGCTATCAATTCCGCGCGGTGGATGTGCTGCTGACCAATTTCCACCTTCCGAAGTCTACATTGTTCATGCTCGTGAGCGCCTTCGCCGGACTTGATCGCATGAAAGCGGCGTATTCTCATGCGATTTCAAGCAACTACAGGTTTTATTCCTATGGTGACGCCTGTCTTTTGTATAGAGCAAAGCCATGAGCGAACCCGTCACCACCGAATTTTCCTTTAAGGTCCATGCGACAGACGGCGCGGCGCGCACAGGTGAAATAGCGCTGCCACGCGGCAAGATTCGCACGCCTGCCTTTATGCCCGTCGGTACGGCCGCAACCGTAAAGGCCATGCAGCCGCACGAGGTTCGGGCGCTTGGCGCGGATGTGGTGCTCGGCAATACCTATCACCTGATGCTGCGCCCCGGCGCTGAGCGCGTCGCCAAACTTGGCGGCCTGCACAAATTGATGAATTGGTCGCATCCGATTTTGACAGATTCCGGCGGGTTTCAGGTCATGTCTCTCGCCAAACTGCGACAGCTGAACGAAAATGGCGTGACATTTCAGAGCCATATCGATGGTGCAAAATTTGAGCTGACGCCGGAAAGGTCGATGGAAATCCAGCGGTTGCTTGGCTCGGATATCCAGATGCAGTTCGACGAATGTGTGAAATTGCCCTGTTCGGATATGGAGGCGGAGCGCGCCATGTTGCTGTCGCTGCGTTGGGCAGAGCGTTCAAACACCGCCTTTGGCACGCAGCCCGGCCATGCAATTTATGGCATCAATCAGGGAGGAGCAGTGCCGAAATTGCGCATCGAAAGCGCCAAGGCACTGGCGGATATGGGCTTTCATGGTCATTCGATCGGCGGGCTGGCGGTTGGCGAGCCTCAGGACATCATGCTCGCCATGATCGAAACCGTGATGCCATATTTGCCCGAGGCGAAGCCGCGCTATCTCATGGGCGTCGGCACACCGGATGATCTGCTCGAGAGCGTGAAGCGCGGCGTAGATATGTTCGATTGCGTAATGCCTACGCGGGCAGGGCGGCACGGCTTGGCCTATACCCGCTTTGGCAAGGTGAATTTGCGCAACGCCCGCCATGTGGAAGATCCGCGTCCGCTGGATGAAGGTTCAAGTTGGGAGACCACACGCACCTATTCCCGCGCCTATCTGCATCACTTGGTTAAATCAGAGGAAATTCTGGGCATGATGCTGCTGACTTCAGTAAATCTCGCCTATTATCAAGAGCTTATGGCCGGAATCCGGGCTAGCATAGCTGAGCGAACATTCGAAGATTTCTATGCGCAAACCAAAGCGGACTGGGCGCGCGGGGATGTCGGGGTTTGGCAGAGCGTCGTCTGATGTGGGTGGCAGATTGAGCGTATTCATCACGCAATCGAAGCACGACCGCTAGAAGGCGCGTCAACTGTGAAGTAATATGAAGAAAAACCTGCTCAAAATCAGATTATTATAGGTCAATGGGGTTGTTCGCTAAGAACTAAAAAAGGGCACAACCCCGAATGGATTGCGCCCTCTTCGATATTGCCTTCCTTGTACGCATTTGTTTTGGTGTGCCACTTCGCGTTCTGGTCTAGCAAAACGCCGCCGCAGTATCTGCGAACGAGCCACCAAACAAATGTCCTCCCGTGACTTGGACTGCATAAGGTTTGAAGAAGATATCCTCAACCACGTTTACGCAAGAGAAAGCTAGCGCAGCTTTATCAAATTGTCACGCGTTTCGTCGTCGAAATGACATAATTTTTGGCAGTTTGATACTTAAGTTTGCAGTCAAATTTTGCGGATGATGTTTTTTACGCCATTCGCTTAAACGGGGCTATGCGCGCGCCCGTTTTTGACATCCGCGTCAGATTTCGCAAGACTAAGGCTGAGTTATTTGGCAAAAGCCATCTAACAACAGCTATTCTTTGCAACATTATCGGCGATTCGGCTTAACGCCGGTGTCGCGCACAGTAGTCGAACCTGGTGGCCCATGCGTCTTTCCCGTTATTTTTTGCCCATCCTGCGTGATAATCCCAAAGAAGCCGAAATCGTGTCCCATCGTTTGATGTTGCGCGCCGGAATGATCAAGCAGGAATCTGCCGGAATATATGCCTGGCTGCCGCTGGGGCTGAAGGTTCTCGGAAAAATCAACGACATTATCCGCGAGGAGCAAAACCGCTCGGGCGCGATCGAAATTCTGATGCCGACCATTCAATCCGCCGAGCTCTGGCGCGAATCCGGCCGTTACGACGACTACGGCAAGGAAATGCTGCGCATCAAGGACCGCGGCGAGCGTGACATGCTGTTTGGCCCCACAAATGAAGAGATGGTGACCGATATTTTCCGCAGCCATGTGCATAGCTATAAGGATTTGCCGCTTAACCTTTATCACATCCAATGGAAATTTCGCGACGAGGTGCGTCCGCGTTTTGGTGTGATGCGCGGCCGCGAATTTTTGATGAAGGACGCGTATTCCTTTGACTTGACCGCAGATGGCGCGCGCCACTCCTATAACCGCATGGTCGTGGCCTATCTGCGCACATTTCAACGCCTTGGCTTACAGGCCATTCCGATGCGCGCCGATACTGGCCCCATCGGTGGCGATCTTAGCCACGAATTTATCGTGCTCGCCTCCACCGGTGAAAGTGAAGTCTTCTGCCACAAGGATTTTCTAGAGTTTGAGGTGCCCGACGCCGCCATTGATTTTGACAGCGCCGAGGCCTGTCAGGCTGTGGTTGACAAATGGACATCCCGCTATGCCGCAACGTCCGAAATGCACGATGAAGCCGCCTATAACGCTATTCCCGAGGCGGATAGGGTGTCTGCCCGCGGCATCGAAGTCGGACATATCTTCTACTTCGGCACCAAATATTCTGCGCCCATGAAAGCCTTGGTCAGCGGGCCGGATGGCCAGCAGGTGCCGGTGCATATGGGCTCCTATGGCATCGGGCCCTCGCGCCTGGTAGCGGCCATTATAGAGGCGAGCCACGACGAAAATGGCATCATCTGGCCTGAATCAGTCGCGCCATTTCGTATCGGCATCGCCAATCTGAAGGTCGGTGATACTGGCACTGATGCGGCCTGCAAAGAGCTTGACGCTGCCTTCACCAAGGCGGGTCTCGATGTGCTTTATGATGACCGTGACGAGAGGCCGGGTGCAAAATTTGCCACCATGGATTTGATCGGTATTCCAACCCAGATCATCGTCGGGCCAAAGGGCCTGTCGGAGGGCAAGGTTGAGGTCAAAATCCGCAAAACAGGTGCGCG